>CAZOVK010000009.1:0-46153 GCA_964583165.1 uncultured Defluviitaleaceae bacterium
CCGTGATGATGCTCACTATTAGTTGGCAAATGACACTCATAGCACTTGTGACCTTACCTGCTTCTGCTGTAATTATCATGATGATTATCAAGAAATCGCAGAAACACTTCATCAATCAGCAGAGCTACTTGGGTGTCGTGAACGGCTTGGTTGAAGAAAACTACAGTTGTCACAACATTATCAAGGCGTTTAACGGCGAAGAACGCAGTGTCGCCGAGTTTACCGAAAGCAATGACGCGCTCTATAACGCCGCGTGGAAGGCTAACTTTTTGTCGGGTTTGATGATGCCGATTATGAACATCATCGGTAATATGGGTTATGTCGCGGTTTGTGTTGTTGGCGGTTACTTGGCGGCTACAGGCGCTGTCACTGTCGGTAATGTTCAGGCGTTCATGCAGTACATGCGCCAATTCACACAGCCTATTTCACAGCTTTCACAGATTTCTAACGTTCTTCAACAGAACATGGCGGCGGCTGAACGCGTGTTCGCCTTCCTTGAAGAACCCGAAGAAGCCGCTGACGCGCCGAATGCTCTCCATGTGGTAAGAGAAAGCGCCGAAGCTGATTCTACGCATATCCCAGTTGAGGGCACTGTCAGCTTCGATAACGTCAACTTCGGTTACGTGCCCGGCAAGACGATTATCAACGACTTCTCGGCTTCTGTGAAGCCAGGACAAAAGATTGCCATTGTTGGGCCAACAGGCGCGGGTAAGACGACGATTGTTAAACTGCTCATGCGCTTCTATGACGTAAACAGCGGTTCAATCAAGCTGGACGGTCACGACATCCGCGACTATACAAAAGATGATTTACGTAGCGCATTCGGCATGGTCTTGCAGGACACATGGCTCTATAACGGCACTATTGCAGACAATATCCGCTATGGAAAACTTGACGCGACAGACGCCGAGGTTCAAGCCGCCGCACGTGTCGCACAGGCCGACCGCTTCATTCGCTCACTGCCGGATGGCTATAACATGGTCTTGAACGAAGAAGCCAGTAACGTATCTCAAGGTCAAAAACAGCTTCTGACTATCGCCCGCGCAGTCCTCGCCGACCCTAAGGTTCTTATTCTCGACGAAGCTACAAGCTCTGTCGATACGCGCACAGAAATTCTCATTCAGAACGGCATGGACGCTCTCATGCAAGGCCGCACGAGCTTCATTATCGCTCACCGCCTGTCCACAATCCGTAACGCCGACCTCATTCTCGTTATGAACAACGGCGATATAGTTGAACAAGGCTCGCATGATGAATTGCTCGCTAAGAATGGTTTCTACGCGAATATTTACAATAGCCAGTTTTCAAAGGCCGTATAGTGTGATATAATATGTAGGCGGGTTCTCCCGCCTACTTTTCATGTGGAGGCGTAGCGTATTGCGCGTTATATTGGACGGCATTTACACGATACTTGCGATAGCCGCTATTGCTATAGTGGTTTACGCGGCGATATACTATAAGGCTGACGAAACTGTAGCTTTCGGGACGCACAGCCCTGAAACCGTCATGAAGTCAGAATTTACAGTGCTTGCGCCAGAGAACTACGACACGGCGTTTATCTTCTATCCGGGTGCTAAGGTTGAGTATTTAGCGTATTTTCCGCTTTTAGAAAAACTTAAAGACAGCGGGATTGCCTGTGTTATTGCGAAAATGCCGCTGAATCTCGCCATTTTAGATAACACCGCAGCAGAACGCGCCATTGAGTTATTACCCGACGTGAAAAACTGGTATATCGGCGGGCATTCTCTCGGCGGGGCTATGGCTTCGGGCTTTTATGCCGAACATAGCGACGAATTGAGCGGGCTTGTTCTGCTTGGTTCCTACATCTACGGCGAGGTGAGCCCCGAAGATGCGCTGATAGTTGTTGGCTCTAACGATATGGTTGTGGATATGGCGAAGATTGATTTTGATGACTATGTGGATAACATTATACTGATACCGGGCGGCAATCACGCCCAATTTGGCAATTATGGCAAGCAGAGCGGCGACGGAGAGGCAGAGATTTCCGCTGACGTTCAGCAGGAGCTTACGGTACGTGCGATTTTGGATTTTGTAGCTAAAAGGGGGCAATAACATGTTATTTGAGAAATGTGGAAAAGAGAACACGCAGGCAGTAGCGAATTGCGTTGCGGAATACTTAAAAGAACACGACATCAAACACATAATCGTCGCAACTTCAACGGGCTATACACCCTATGTACTTTACGAAATATTACCCAAAGACAGACACATCACGGTTGTCACGCATGTTATCGGCATGAGCAAGAACGGTGAAGACACTGTGGGCGCAGAGAACCGCGCGAAATTCCGCGAAATGGGTATGGAGATTGTTACGGCTACACATGTTTTGTCTGGTGTTGAGCGCGGCATGAGAAAGAGCTTCGGCGGTATTTACCCGGCGGAGTTAATGGCGTACACGCTCAGAATGTTTGGGCAGGGCGTGAAAGTGGCTGTCGAATGTGCGACAATGGCGTTAGACGCGGGCGCTATACCCTACGGCGAAGAGTGTATCGTAATCGGCGGCACGGGTTATGGCGCTGACACGGCCGTGTTACTCAAACCCGCACACGGCAACAGGATTTTTGAAACCCACATCATTGAAATTATCTGTAAACCCCGATAAACTAAAAATTGGAGGAAAACATGGACAAGGTAAGAAACATTATCAACCACGACAACCACGACGAAAGGCATCACGGCTCTATTCCCGTGCCGGTGTATCAGACGAGTTTGTTCTCGTTCGGCAGTATCGAAGAGTACCTAGGGAATGACGAAAAATCGGACTTCACCTACTCGCGTGGGAACAACCCAACTGTGCGCGAACTCGAAATCAAACTGGCGGCGCTAGAACACGCCGAGGCCGCGAAGTGCTTCGCCGCGGGCATGGGCGCGATGAGCGCGTCTATTGTGTCGGTTCTAAAAGCGGGTGACCATGTGGTGTGTATCGACCAAGGTTACGGTGGCACGCAAAGCCTGTTTACAACGATTCTACCGCGTTACAACGTAGAAACGACTTTTGTTGACGGTAGTGTACAAAGTTTCATTGACGCAACGCGCCCGAACACGCGCCTGTTCTACTTTGAATCGCCAACCTCTCTGTTCATGACGGTACTTGACATAAAGGGCATTGTCGCGTATGCGAAACAACACAACATCCTTACAATGATTGACAATACATGGGCGACACCTCTTTACCAAAACCCACTTGATTTAGGAGTGGATATAGTTGTACATTCCGTTTCAAAATACATATCGGGGCATTCTGACAACGTCGCAGGCGTAGCTATGGGTTCAAAAGCCATTATACATGGTATGCAGAACGAGTACATGAACTTCGGCGCACAGATGTCACCGCAGAGCGCGGCCTTGGCTTTACGTGGGCTTCGTACTCTCCCGATTCGCCTACCCGCCCATGCCGCGTCAGCTTACAAAGTAGCCGATTATCTGCACAACTCGCCCTATGTGTCGCGTGTGAACTACCCGGGGCATCCGAAAAGTGAAGACTACGAGCTTGCAAAAGAAACCATGACCGGTTACACGGGTCTTTTGTCGTATGAAATAAAGGGGCTTACGTTTGAACAGATTAAGAAATTCGTGAACGCGCTGAACTACTTCCGCATAGGTTGCAGTTGGGGCGGTTATGACAGCCTTGTTCTCGCGTTCGAGATGAACAAACACAAAAATGATACAGAAAAGACTATACTTGTCCGCATGTCAATAGGTCTTGAAGACGTAGACACGCTTATCGAAGACATCGACCAAGCGTTTAAGAAAGCCGCTGAATAATAACACAACGGGGGGTTGCAATGGAACAAACCGCGTCAATGAGATACTGCCTTACACGTGCCCAATCGGAGGCAACGTCGCTGGGTACGCCTGAAGTGTTCCCGGAGCACATTTTTCTGGGCATTCTGAAACTGTCTGGTATGCAGCCCAATCAGGTTCACACAAACCCGCAATATCGCGATGAGATTGAAACCGATATTGCGGCGATTAAGGATAAAATAGGCATCTTGGGCATGGATGCCGAAAAGGCAAGCGGTAAGTTGCGCTGGGTTTTGCAGTCAGAAGTGCCGTCGGGTGACGGGAAACAACTCGTCGCCGATTTGTTGCGCCGAGCGGAGATTTATGCGCATGGCGAACTGGGCGCGGCCGATGTTCTGACTGAGCTATTGGACAATCCGACAGCCATACTCAAAGGTGTTTTCAAGCTGGAAGGCGGCAATAGTCAGGCGCAACCCGATAGAATCCGAAAGAAGGAATTTCAGGAAAGCAAGGTCAAAGAAGAGGAAGCCCCACCCGAAGAGCTAAACGAGAATGATGGCAATTTCTTGCCTAAACTCACTCGCCGTATACGCGATATGCGCTATACGCTTTTAGAGCGTGTACACGGTCAAAACCATGTGGTTCACGCGTTTGCCGAGAGTATGTTCTCGGCGGAGGTTCTCGCGGCGGCCGACGATACACGTAAGGTACCGCGGGCACTACTTGTGTTCGCGGGGCCACCCGGAGTGGGTAAGACGTTTCTGGCTGAACAGGCGGCGCTCGCCCTCGGCATACCGTTTAAGCGCTTTGACATGAGCAGTTATGCAGACCATCAGGCTCATGTGAACCTTATCGGCTTCGCGCCAAGCTTTAAGGACGCAAAACCGGGCGTTCTTACAGGTTATGTCAAGGAGCATAAGCATTGCATTCTATTGTTTGATGAAATCGAGAAAGCGCATATCAACACGACACAACTGTTTTTGCAGATTCTGGACGCGGGCATTCTAAATGACGATTTTCTGAATCAGAATATCTCTTTTAAGGATACGATTATAATCTTCACGACCAATGCCGGGCGCAAACTCTATGAGGGCGGCGGTATGAATGTCGCGGGTCTGGCGCGGCGCACTATTTTGAGCGCGCTGGAAACGGATATCAACGCCCAAACAGGTCAGCCGTTCTTCCCACCCGCGATTCTTTCGCGTATGGCTACGGGTTACCCCATGATGTTTAACCACCTCGCCGCGCATGACCTCGTTAAAATCAGCGGCGGAGAGCTTGAGCGGTTATGTAAGTTGTTTGAGAAGCAGTATAAAATAAAGGTTTCGTTATGCGACACATTACCCGCGACGCTTTTGTTCGCAGAGGGCGGGCAGGTTGACGCGCGTATTCTCCGCGCACAGACAGAATTATTCTTCAAAAATGAGATTTTCAAGCTCTGTCGGCTTTGGGGCGACAGCTTTGAAGCCGCGCTTGAAAAGCTGACGAATATACATTTTGACGTAGAGGAAGACGACTTCTCAGAGCCTGTCAAGCCGCTGTTTGACAACCCCGACAAGCCGGAAATCTTGATTTTTGGGCATGACACGCTCACGAAGCGTTTGAAAGAACAATTAACGGATATAATTGTTCATACGACACATAGCGCGGATGATGCGTTCGAGATTCTCGGAAGCCGTGAAATCAGTTTTGCGCTTGTTGAGATTTCGGCGGGTGCGGGTGTGCCGGATAAAATCGCGGCGCAACAGCCATTGGCCGAACAACTGGGCGCGGCATTAACGCTGAATGCGTTTGACCACATACCCATAGCTTCAGCCGGGTTGAAACAACCGCGCAGTTTCTTCAAGGCATTGCGCGAACGCCTGCCCGATTTGCCTGTTTATTTGCTTGAAACCAGTATGCTTTCGATTGACGGCGAACTGCTGACGGCATTCATGAGGGCGGGCGCTAGGGGTAAGCTCATTGCGCCGTCCGGCGATTTGGGCGTTCTCTCAGAGGAAATCAACCGCATTTGCGGTGAAATCCACCTGCAACGGGCGGCGGCGGCTCTTGCGCTGGAGCATAAGGTGCTCTCGTTTGACACCGCCCCTACCCTATCTGATGATAAATCGAGCGCGGTCATTCGCTTGCGCGAACTCGTCTTGCGCCGTGCCCCCGAAGCCACAGATGCCGCCGCGTTGCTGGACGATATAGAAAAGCCGAATGTACACTTTGAGGATGTTATCGGTGCGAAGGCGGCTAAAGAGGAACTGCAATTCTTCATTAGATACCTAAAGAACCCTAAGGCGTTCAGCGCACAAGGTCTGCGTCCCCCGCGTGGCGTGCTTTTGTATGGGCCGCCCGGCACTGGTAAGACATTACTTGCCAAGGCAATGGCTGGCGAATCTGATGTCGCTTTCATACCCGCCGCCGCAAGCTCGTTCGTGACGAAATGGCAAGGCAGCGGCCCTGAATCAGTGCGCGAGCTGTTCAGACGCGCAAGGCGTTATGCCCCCGCGATAGTATTTATTGATGAGATTGACGCAATCGGGCGTCCACGCGGCGGAGCAAATGCCCGTGCGGAAGAAATGGCTCTAAACGCCCTATTGATGGAAATGGATGGCTTTTCTACAGATGTAAAACGCCCAATCTTCGTGCTCGCGGCGACTAACTTTGAGGTTGAAGAGGGCAAGCAAAAAACGATTGACCCCGCTCTAACGCGCCGTTTTGACAGGAAGATTCTCGTTGACTTACCGAACAAGGAGGAGCGGCGCCAATACCTTGAAAAGAAGTTTGCAAAGCGCGCGAATTGTTTGGTTACGGCGGCGGCGCTTGACCAACTTGCGAGCCGCGCGGCGGGATTAAGCCTGTCACATCTCGAGCAGATTCTGGAACTTGCCAACCGCAATGCCGCGAAAAAAGCTGTGCCGCTCGATGATGATATTCTCGGCGAAGCCTTCGAAATCAGCCAGCACGGCGAGGAGAAGAACTGGGGGCATGACTACCTAGAGCGCGTGGCACGGCATGAGGCAGGGCACGCATACCTCTGTTACTTGGGCGATAAAACACCGGCGTATCTGACAATAGTCGCGCGTGGCGAGCATGGCGGATACATGGAGCACGCGGACACCGAGGACGTACCGGTTCAGACAAAAGAGGCACTTCTTGCGCGCATTCGGACGGCTTTGGGTGGTCGCGCCGCCGAAATTGCGTACTATGGCGAAACAGGTGGCATTTCTACAAGCGCAGCAGGGGACTTAGACTCGGCAACGCGCATAGCGAAGGCCATGATTTGCGCATACGGCATGGATGACGAAAGCGGCATGGGCGTTATCACGACTGAAGAACTCACTCGCGGCCCGTTGAGCGAAAAGGTGCATGTGCGTGTGAACAAATTGCTCGAAAAGGAAATGATTGCGGCAGTGTCGGCCATTCGCTCTGGGCGCGGTCAGATTGACAAACTCGTCGCGGCATTGCTGGACAAAAATAAGCTCAACAAGGATGAAATCGAGAAGATTCTGGAAAGCTAGAAAAAAGACCGCCTTTAGGCGGTCTTACTTATAGTGGGGTGAAAGTTTGGATTTTCTGCGCGTATTAGCTGACGTTCTGTTTGTGGTTAATCTGCTGTTTACAATAGTGGTGGTGTTCTTTTCACGCAAAACGCCGAATACGACTTGGGCATGGCTGTTTGTCATATTGTTGATACCATATGCGGGGTTCATCATATATCTGCTGTTGGGGTTAGACGCACGACGGCACGCCATTTTCTTGCAAAAGGCGCGAAAAGACAGACAGCTTTATTTGCGCATACTCCAAACTGAACTGCCGGGGCTAAGTTATAGCCATGAACAGCGAGATTTCACCACACGAGAGAATTTACTGAATATCCCCGATTCTGAACATATTAACAGGCTCGTGAACCTCAATAACCGCGCCTCAAACAGTGCGATAACGTGGAATAATGAACTGACTTTGTTTCACGAAGGTGAAGCGAAGTTTGAAAGCCTGCTTAACGACATCAAACAAGCCCGTTCACATATACACATACAGTATTATATCATTCGTGATGACGAGCTCGGCAAGCGTGTTATTGATGCTTTCGCCGAACGCGCCCGTGCGGGCGTGACCGTGAGGCTGCTCGTTGACGGCGTGGGCACACGACAGGCGCGTTGGCGGTTATTCAAGCGGCTTACAGAAGCAGGCGGAATTGTCGAGGTATTCCTGCCACCCAATATTTGGCACATGAACTACCGCAATCACCGCAAGCTCGTCATAATCGACGGCAAAATCGGTTATGTCGGCGGTCTAAATATCGGCAATGAATATATCGGGAAGGTCAAGCGCTATGGGTATTGGCGCGACACACATATTCGCGTCATTGGTGATGCTGTCAAGGAGATGCAAATTAGGTTCTTCTGCGACTGGATGTATTACGCGAACCAGAGCCGCCAAATTCCGATTACTGCCGAATACTTCCCAATTGTTCCCGCGCTCGGTAATTCGGCGCTACAGATTGTATCAAGTGGCCCCGACACAGCATGGAGCGCGATTCAGTACGGCTACGGAAAAATGATATCGGAGGCAGAGCGGTCCATTTACATCCAAACACCGTATTTTTCGCCTGACGACAGTATTTTTGAGCTGTTGCGCGTGGCGGCGCTGTCGGGCGTTGACGTGCGTGTGATAATACCCGCAAACCCCGACCATCCCTTTGTTTATTGGGCCAGTCTATCTTATTTGGGCGAGTTGCTCAAAGCGGGCGGGCGCTGTTATGAGTATACAAAGGGGTTCATTCATTCTAAACTCATTGTCATAGATTCCATGCTCTCTTCAACAGGCACGGCGAACATGGACATCCGAAGTTTCAAGTTGAACTTTGAAGTGAACGCATTCATATACGATACAGAGATTGCCCGCGCCTTTGAGCAACAATTCATTATCGACCTAGAGGACTGCCGCGAAATCACTGTGGATAGCTACGAGAAACGCTCGCGCTTTACCAGAATCCGCGAGTCTGTTTCACGCCTGCTCTCGCCCATTCTCTAGTTACTTCTGCTTTCGATAGCGGTATACATCACCATCGAATTTACTCTCATAGTGGAAAACCTCGAACCCGTCAGCCAAGAGTATTGAACTGGGTCTACCCTTTCTGTCCTCTTCGCCCGGGCAATCCAAAACCCAGCCGCCCGGCTTCACAACGCGCATAATCTCCGTCATCTCGGCTTCATAATCGTCACCCACGACATGCCCTGACATCACAATATCAAACGTATCGTCGGGATACGGCAGATTTTCAACCAAACCATCAACTACACGGACATTTTTAATGCCCTCCGTCGCAATTTTGTCGCGCATGAACTCCCGTAGCGTTGACACAGGTTCACTCGCATAAACCATTCTCGCAACCTTCGCCGCCGCGAACGCAAGCCGCCCTGAACCGCTCCCGATATCGAGAACCACCTTGTCCGTAAAGTCTGCCAACTCGAACAAACGGCTTTCATCCCAGCCGTAAATGAAATTACAACTGGAGTCCATGATTTCGGGGTGTGTATAAACAACAAAGTCCTCATGCTCCATCATTACACGAATTTCAGCGGCGCGTATGTCCGCCACATCCAGACCGTTCGGGGCTTCTTTAACAATCTGTTCCACAAACGCCGCACACTCGGGGCAGCGGCGCATAAAATACCACTTAACAGACGGATTGTATCGAAGCGCTATCGCCAGCGCCGCCCTTTTCTCACCACTTTCAGCCATACAAACATACCGAATCTGAAAGCGCTCCAACAGTAAAAAGCAATCAAACGGGAATTTCTCAACTTCTATCCAACCTAAAGCCATATTCTCCTCCTAATTCATATGCTCCAAAATCTTCTCATCTATTCTTCTGACGACACTGTGAGTATAGGGCGTGAAATACTTCAACCAGAATCCATACGCCGTAGGGTTAAAACTCTCACAGTCAACGCCGAGCCTCAAATAGCCCTCCGCCAGCAAAACCGAAATCGCATGGTTTAAGAGGTTCTGATAAATGCCCTTGCCTCGGTGTTCGGGCAAACAGAACGCGCCACAAATGTTTCGAACACTCGCATCGTCTGCCGCAAAATGCTCACCGCCGTCATCAACTTTTAGGTACGCAATCGGTCGCCCGTCATAACACGCCGCGAAATACCGCGCACTGCTTCTCTGACTCATCTTTTCAAAGTCAGGCTCCGAAAAAGGAGGAAAGTGCATAAATATCGGGCTTTTCCCTAAGTGCTCAATCAGCTTATTGTTAAGCTCGCGTAATGTATACCTTTCCGCGCCCAAAAACTCTCTGAACGTGTAACCTTCCACCTCATCACAATCGACTGCTTCCATTGGGCGCATCGCGTCAATACACCGCAGCCCAAAACCGTATGTAAACATGGCCTGTATCGCCTGTTCGTCATGTGCATAGAGCGCAAGCGCATGCCAACTTGCGCCTTGCTTCGCCCACTTTTCGGCCGCGGCCTCATACATACGCTTGTAAATCATGTCGCGGTTTCTCATCACAGCACCATGCGCATGAGCAGGCGAAAACACACCCCGCGCGTAATTAGTGAAGCCCTCCCACGGCTTGTAACAACAGAGGAACCCAAGCATCTCGCCGTTCTCAAACGCCGCGACTCCCAACCCATTGTCAGCGAACTCAGCCAATTCGGGCAAGCTCACAACATCCGGCAAAATCTTAACGCAACGTTTTTCCTCAACGTAATTCTCGAACGCAAGCGTTGTCGCCTCGCCGATATGTTCATGCGTAAAATCAATTATCCTAATGATTCATTCCCCCAAATTCGTAAAAAAATAACACACCCAAGGCGTGCTACAGTATCCACTATAGTATCCGAAAGGCTCCCCGATTTTGGCGCAACAAAATAGACCATCCATTCTGTTCGCCATATGAAATTTTAAGCGCAATTCACCTCAAAAAATCTCGCCATTCAAAACAACCCCTTTCATCACTAGAATTGAGAATAGTATAGCACAATAAAACAGCTATATCAAGTTACATTTCCATGAAAAATGACTTATCATCAATCGCCCGCATGGTAGCCAGTATACCGTCCAAGTGGTCGTATTCGTGTTGCAACAACTCCGATAAATCGCCCTCAAGACGCAGGCTCTGGTCTTGCCATTCCAGATTTTTATATGTAATCGTGCATGATTTATAACGTTTGACCCTAACGAGTAACTTGGGAAACGACATACAGTCATCCATTACAATAAACTGCTCATCAGAGTCGAAACTAATTGACGGGTTTATGAACACAACGGGTTTATCAATTTCCATATAAATCACGCGCTTAAACGCACCGATTTGAGGAGCGGCAATCGCACGCCCCTTTTTGTATCTCGCGCGAAAGTCCAACATTGTATCGCGCAAGTCTTGTGCAATGGTTTTGATTTGCGGTAAGTCATCAATAGTTATTGCACTGCTGGTTTCATACAACCTTGCATCGCCCAAACGTAAAATCTCTCTTATCATAATATCATCTCCATAGAAAAAAGCGGGTGATGGGAATCGAACCCACGCTATCAGCTTGGAAGGCTGATGTTCTACCATTGAACTACACCCGCGATATGGTTGATTATAGCAAACTTCGGGCGAATTGTCAATAGTTTGATTGGGTGTTTTCGAACCGATTGGCACATAATTTGTGACATAGCCGAGCATAAGCCCGGCTATGTCACGGAAAATTTAGATAGCGCCGACTTTCTTCAAAATAGCTTCAAGCTCTGCGTCCTCTTCGGGCGTGAGCGCAAGGCGTGGGTAACGCGCAGGACCGGCCGCGCAACCGACTTTCGCCGCACCGGCTTTTGTTGCTTGAACAAGCTTGCCGCATTTCTCAATGTGGAGAAGCAACGGAAGGATTTTATTGTAGAGCGCCTTCGCTTCGGCAATCTTACCCTGTTCTACCAGCTCAAACAGTGTTTGGCATTCTTTGGGGATGATGTTGCCCGCAACACAAATCCAGCCGATTGCGCCGAGGACGAAGGCTTCAAACGCAAGGTCTTCACAACCGTTGAAAATCTTTAGGTTGCCACCTGTGAGTTCCTGAATCTCGCGCACACGGCGAATCTCGCCCGACGCGTCCTTTAGGTACTCAATATGGGGAATCTTGCCGATTTCAGCCATTGTTTCGGGCAGAATATCAACGCATGTTGTGAACGGGTTGTTATACGCCATAATCGGGATATTCACAGCTTCGCCAATCATACGGAAGTATTCAACTACCTCGTTCGGCGCGGGGCAACTGTAGTACGGGTTGATAATCATTGCCGCATCGGCTCCGATTTCTTCGGCGTACTTC
Source organism: uncultured Defluviitaleaceae bacterium (assembly GCA_964583165.1). GTDB lineage: Bacteria > Bacillota > Clostridia > Lachnospirales > WRAX01 > CAZOVK01. Next base: position 12,078 of record CAZOVK010000009.1, read on the forward strand.
GTCAACTCAATCGCTTCGGGTGTTGTCGCCGCCGCTGTGCCGACAACTACAGGCACACGCCCCGCCACATGGTCAACAGCCGTCTTAGCTACAAGATTGCGCTCTTCCTTGGATAAACAAACAAACTCGCCCGTGCTGCCAACAACGCAAAGCCCCGCAATACCTTGACTGATTTGCCAGTCGATATTCTTCTTGAAGCCCTCAAAATCGATACTTTGGTCGGCGTTCATCGGTGTAATCATAACCGTAAACACACCGTGCAATTCTTTAGCCATAATAAACCCTCCTATTTATACCCCGCCGCCTAAAATGCGGATGAGCTTTACTGTGTCGCCTTCATTGAATGTATAACTTTCGTATTGCGCCAGCAGTAGCTGTTTGCCGTTGACCCAAACAGACGCGGCGTGCTTTTTATAGCCCATTTGCAACAGTAGGTCAATGGCGGTTGTTGTTTCTTCTATTTCAACTTCGTTGTTGTTTACAGTGATTCTCATTTATCTAACAACCAACCCAAAGACAATCGGCGTAGCGTAATGTCTATCGGGTTGCCCGTTTCACTATCCCAGCCTGCGAATTGATAGTAGAGGTTCACGGACTCGTAGAATTTCTCTCTGTCCATCTGAACGCCTTTTGCGGGGCCTTCGGGCAGCGGCTCAAACATGCGCTCGGGCAGTTTGTCGTCCTTGCGTGTGAAGCCATTTTGGGCATTGAACCAGCGCATCATATTGATACGGCGTTCACCGACTTTGAGCAGTTCTGACGTGCTTGTTTCCCAGTCAATACCGACTTTGCAGAGTGTGATAAGGTCTGTCGGCCCATAAAGTTCCCAACACGGTCCCCACGCAAATTGGCACAGGCAAAGCGTGTCGAGAATCGAGAAGAAACATTGCGTTTCAAACGCGAAACGTACCTTTTCGTCATCGAGCGTAAAACTGTCTTCGTAACCTTTCCACAAGCCCAATTGCGACAGCCACTGTCTGTTTTGCGAATCGGGAGGTGCTGTTGTGAAAGTGTCGTGTTCGCTAGACTGGTGGTCAGCGCCGAACGGGTTAACGGCATAAACAATGCCGACAGCGGGTTTCCAATGTGGCATGTGAACGGGGAGCTCTTGCTTTTTGACAGCAATAACGAAGCTTTCCGCGCCTTTGCCGATTCTTTCAGCCGCCCTTGCGCTACCCTCGGCGAGTAAATCACCGAAACCATCACGTGTCGCGATTTTCTGTAGTAATTCGTTATAAATGGAACCGTTGCCCCATGACAGGTCTAACCCGTCTGTGTCTTCTTTCGTGATAAGTCCTTTTTCGTAACACTCCATAGCGAACGCGATTGTCGCGCCGCATGAAATCGTGTCTAGACCAAGGCGGTTGCAGGCTTGATTTGCGATACAGATGTCTTCAAGACTGGTCACACCACAATATGAACCGAACGAACCAACGGTTTCATACTCGGGGCCGCCATAACGCGGGTCAACCTTACCCTCAATCTCAACAACGCGCTTACAGCGAATCGCACATGCGAAGCATGTGTCGCGTTCTTTAAGCACGGTGTCATACATTGTTGTGCCGGTGATATTACTCGCGCCCTCGGGGAAGTAAGAAGTCGTCCAATTGCGCGTGGGCAAGAAGCCCTCATTATTGAAGCTCTCGGTGTCGCCGTCCGTGCCATACTTGCCTAACCCCGAAATACCCTCATTCGCGGCAAGGCGTTGTGTTACACTTGCGCCAAACGCTTCCGCGAACTCAGCGGGGTGAGCCGCCGCGCGTGTTTTCTGCTTCTTGACGGCGAAGGCTTTAAGGTTCTTGCTACCCATGACCGCGCCTAAACCGTTACGACCATTAGCCCGGTTCGCCATGTTGATGATACAGGCATAACGCACCATGTTCTCACCGGCGGGGCCGATACACGCGATTTCCGTATTCTTGCCTACTTCTTCGCGTATCGCATCCTCGGTGTCGCCTGTGCTCTTGCCCCAGATATGCTCGGCACTACGAAGTTCAGCCGTTTCTCCGTCTATGTAGAGGTAAACGGGCCTCTCAGACTTGCCGCGGAACATAATCGCGTCGATATTGTTCGCCTTCAAATGAGCGGGCAGAAAACCGCCGCTCTGACTGTCACCGATAGTGCCCGTGAGCGGGCTTTTCGCGGCCGCCACCATGCGCGCGTTGCCTGAAAACGGTAAGCCCACAAGCGGCGAAACGCTGAAAACAAGCAGATTCTCGGGTGACAGCGCGTCAACTTTGGGGTTCATGTTGTTCAGAATCAGGTAGAGCGCGAGCGCCGAACCACCCGGGTAAAGCCGATACGTTTCTGAATCCAGAATCGTTGTTGTGACAGTACCTTTCGTAAGGTCTACATCCAGTATCCTTGCGTCAGGAAAAGCCATATGTCCCCTCCCCTATTTATTATTGAACCTCGCGAAGCTCAGTTTTGACACGTCGAGAGGCTGTTCCTTCCCATTTATATAGTTGCTGATAATCTCAGCCGTGACAAGGCTAAGACCGATACCGTCACCCTCATGCCCCGCCGCGATATAGTAACCCGGAACCTCCGTGTCAGACACAATCGGGAAGTGGTCAGGCGTATATGGGCGAACGCCAGCGTAAGTACGAATGACTTTGATGTTCTTCATCACGGGGAAGAAATGGGCGGCGCGTTTGGCTAAAGCACGCATTACGCCCAGATGCGTTGTCGTGTCGCGCCCGACAAAGCGGCGGCTTGAACCTATAAGGAAGTTGTTCGCGTGAGTGGGTTCAAACACGAACGCCACGCCGTATTCCTCTATATCGGGTGTTACATCACGTTTATAGTCAGAGCCTTGGAATTTCGCCATTAAGTACCCAAACTCAACGACCTTGCGCCGCGCAACCTGGAATGTCTGCTCCGCGACAAGGATTTGCCCTTGACGCGCATCAACAGGTACATCAAGCCCCACCATTGCGCCGATTTCTTTCGCCCAAACGCCGCCGCAATTGACAACATTCCTAGTCAGGATATCGCCATTGACAGTTACGACCTTCTCAATAGCACCGCTTGCATTGCGTTCAATAGCCGTGACGGGTGTATGCAGGTAGACTTCCGCCCCGTGCTTCTTTGCGCCGTGAATCAACCCATAGCACAAACCCATCGGATAGAGCGAGCCGTCACATTGCGTTTCTAAGCCGCCGATTACCTTCGGTGACACAAACGGCTCGTCAAAGTGGACTTCTTTTTCATCCATCATCTTAACGGGCATACCGCTATCTGCCAAACCTTGGCAGTATTTACGCGCCTGCTCCATCTCGACTTCGTTTTCCATGAGCAGAAGCGAACCGCGCCGCGTCCACTCTATGTCATAATCCAATTCCTGCGCCAATTGTGGGAACATATCTTGACTACGCCGCGCTAGAACCGCGTCATAACCCGGGAGTTTGTCGGACACGAGGATATTCCCGTCACACTTACTGGACGTACCTTCAGCTATGTCACCCGCTTCAACCATCACAACCTTTGCGCCTGTTTTAGCCAACTCATATGTAACCGCGCAACCAATCGCGCCGCCACCGATAACGACTATGTCCGCGCTCGTGAGAATCTTACTCATTGTCTTCACCTCCGAGTTCGCCGAACGTAATCGGGCGCACGGGCGGGCGGTCAGCCGCGGGCGCAATTTGCGGCGCGGGCTTGCCGTGGACTTCTGTTATCATGCGCGTGATGAGCCGCCCACAACTCTTGCCTTGGCACAGACCCATGCCAGCGCGAACACGGCGTTTGACGGCTGTAACAGAATCAGCGCCCTCGTTGATGACCTTGCGGATTTCACCCGCCGTAATTTCTTCACAGCGGCAAACGATAACGTCGTCAGCGAGTGTTTCGTCTTTTGCAACGGCTTCTTCGGGTGTGATGACCTCTTTTGCGCCCAGACGCTTGATACTTCTGACATTATCGGCGTGTTCTTTCGGTATCGCAACCGTGACAACTGCCGTGTGGTCATTCTTTTTCGTATTCAGAACGCGTACAACCTTGCCTTTGCAGACAAATTCTGCCGCGCGGCTCACTGCGTCCACTGTCGCGCCAACTTCGGGCAAGGGGTAATACTCAAACGGGAACGACACCGTAGCTTCCGTTTCTGAATAGTTCTTGTTCACTATAAATATCGCAAGCCCCGAACATTGCGCGACACAAATGCCGCAACCCGTGCACTTTTCATAGTCCACCTTCGGGCAATTCGTTATCGGGCTACCGACATGAATCGCGCCAAACGGGCAAGCGTCTTCACAGGGGTTACACGGGATTTCTTGTACACACTCGACAACCGCTACAGCGCCCTTACCGAACCGCTCATCAGACGGGAAGCCGTTCGCTGCCTTGATTTCTTCTAAAGACGGGAAACCGTCATACACAAGCCCTGACATTATTTCCCCTCCTTCGCGAGTTCTATAACGCGCTCTTTGGCTTTTAAGCGTTTCTGCCCGAACGGGCCTTGACGTAAAGCCAACAAACGCTCTCTGATTTCGTTTTTCTTCTGTTCGGCTTCGTTTTTTCCAACCAAACCCAGACTTTCGGCAATCGCAACACCCGCGAGTCTGCCCTCGTCCATGGCTGTGTTGGCTTCTTCAACGCCCGCCGTATCACCTGCTACATAAATACCCGACACACTCGATTCCATATTCTCGTCATGAACGGGCATGAAACCGCCCAGTTCGGGTATAAACTCATGGCGAACACCGCGCATCCACGCGATTTCCGTTAGCGGACGCAAGCCCGCCGCCAGACAAATTACGTCAACATCAATCGTCTTTTCCGTACCCTTTATTATCTGCCACTTTTCATCAACCTGAGCGATAACGGCACGTTCAACTTGCTCCGCACCCTCTGCTCTTACAATTGTATGCGCAAGATAGAACGGTACGCCCGCACGGCGAACCTTCGCGGCATGAACGCCATACGCGCCTATACGCGGTGAACCCTCTAATATACCCGCAACTTCCGCGCCTGCTTGAAGAAGCTGATATGACACGATAACGCCCACATTACCGCTACCGACCATCAAAACACGCTGACCCGGCAACACACGGTTTACGTTAATCATAGTCTGAGCCGCTCCCGCGCCCATAACGCCCGGCAACGTCCAACCGGGGAAGCTTACGGCATTTTCTGACGCGCCCGTGGCTACAAGTATGCGTTTCGCTTCAACGCGAACGAGTTTACCCTCGCGTAAAACGCCAATTTCTTTGTCGGGGAACAACCCAATCGCCGAAGAATCTAGCCAAACATCAATGCCTAGCTCTTGCGTCTGCTCTAACAGGCGTTTACCTATATCCACGCCGCGGACGCCCGCTTCATGTGCCTTCGAACCGAAAAATTTATGTATCTGCTTAAACAACTGACCGCCCGGCCTTTTGTTCTCGTCTATGACCAATGGCTTCCCGCCCAGTTTGGCTATTTCAATTGCCGCCGCAAGCCCCGCGGGACCGCCGCCTATGATTGCAATATCCGTGAAGAAATCAGCCATGATTCACCTGCTCTCTTCTTGCCCCACCAAAGCCCATTTGTGTTTCTATAACCATGCCCTCTTCAACGGGCGTAATACATGTTCTGACATTCGGCACGCCGTTAACAGTCATTACACAGTCCGTACACTGCCCAATCCCGCAATAAAGTCCACGCGGGCGGTGTTGCTTTGTTGTGTAACGGTGAATGCGTATGCCGTTCGCAAGCAGAGCCGCCGCTATGACCTCGCCGCGTTTTGCCTTATACGCCGCGCCGTCAATTGTGATATTGACATCTGTTTCTGTCGTTTCTTCGCCCAAAATCGGATGATGAGAAACCCTCATTCGGTTTTGCCCTCCTTTTTGGTTTATAAGATGATTATAAAACAAATTGGTCAACTTTGCAAGTGGTATGACCAGATATTTTTTATTCTGGTTTATTTGTAATACCACTTGCATAATTCCCAAATTAGGTTATAATTAGAACGGACGTAAAATAGTTAGGATGATGATATGCAGTTTGAAACGATTAAGAAGAGCAACACCCCGCTGTTGATTGTGCAACAAATTCTTGACACGCTCAAAAGCGGTGACCTAAAACCCGGCGATAAACTGCCGTCAGAGCGTGAGCTTTGTCGCATGTTTGGCGTTGGGCGTTCATCTGTGCGCGAAGCTATACGGATATTGGTGGTAATGGGCTATCTCGAAAGTCACCACGGCAAGGGGACTTATCTGCGGAAGTTTGACGGCATGGTAGATTTGTCGCTGGATGAGTGGGAGAATTCGCTCAAAAAGGTTCCGATTGTGGACTTGATGGAGGCACGCGTACTGCTTGAAGCGGGTTTGGTACGGATTGTTGCCGAACGCGCCGAACCTGAGGACTTCGAACACCTCAGCGCGCTCATTACCGCGATGGACAATGCCGAATCTGACCAGGAATATCTCGACATTGACCTCCGCTTTCACATGTCGCTTGCGGATATGACCAATAACGTCGTACTCATGAAGCTCATGAAGACAGTCATGGGCGAGTTGAATAAATATAAGAAATATTTCCTTGCGGGTTCGCCTTTCACACGGTCAGAAACCGTGCGGCTCTCGTATGAGTTCATTGAGCTACTCAAACAGGGGCTTGTAGACGAGGCTGAGACGAACCACCGAAAACATCTTGAATTGGTTGTAGGTAACTGGAAGAATATGAACGAATCCAATAATTAGGGGGCTTTGATGAGAATCAGACGCGCGTTCCAAACAATTGACACCCACACCGAGGGCGAACCCACGCGCACGATTGTGGGCGGCATACCCGTAATACCCGGCGACACAATGGCTGACAAGATGCTTTATATGAAAGAACACAATGACTGGATACGCGAGCTTCTCATGTACGAGCCACGCGGCAACGAGGTAATGTCGGGCTGTATTCTCACACCACCCTGCAACCCCGCCGCCGATATCGGCGTTTTATATCTCGAAGTCGGCGGTTGGTTGCCTATGTGTGGGCACGACACGGTCGGCGTTGTAACGGCTATGATTGAGGCGGGGCTTGTGCCTGTGACAGAGCCGTATACATATATAACGCTTGACACACCCGCCGGGCTTGTGAAAGTCAAGGCGTTGGTTCAAGATACTGTCTGTAAAGAGGTTTCGTTTACGAATATCCCGTCGTTCGTAATGGCGCGTGATGTCGTGGTTGACGTGCCGGGTTATGGTGAGCTGAAAATGGATATAGCTTACGGCGGGAATGTCTACGCGATTCTGCCCGCATCGGCTGTTGGGCTTACTGTTTGCCCTGAAAATTCAAAGAAACTCATTGAAGCCTTCCATATTATCAAAAAGGCGGTCAATGAACAAGTGAGTATTCAACATCCGTCGAAGCCGTTTATCAACTATGTGACGCATGTCGAATTTTCGGACGTTCCGTCACACCCCGAAGCACATATGCGTAACGCAGTTGTCCTACCGCCGGGCGCGATTGACCGTTCACCATGCGGAACGGGCACGTCCGCGAAGATGGCACTGCTACACGCTAAAGGCGAACTCGCCGTCGGTCAGAGCTTTGTCCATGAAAGCATAATCGGTACAATCTTCAAGTGTCAAATAGTTGAGGAAACTGAAGAATCGGGCATAGCCGCCGTTACACCAGAAATCACGGGGCGCGCATGGGTAACCGGCATGAACAACTTCATGCTTGACCCCGAAGACCCATTCCCAAGGGGTTTCATTCTATCGTAATGAATATTCTATTACCGAAACAAGTAGACAATAAGTTTGAGGGTCGCCGCGTTATAGTTTGGGTATTCATGGCAATAGCCGTTATCAGCACAGTCAGAAGCTGTATTCACATCTTCGCGACTGACGGCGGCGCAAACAGTATTGCAAGCTTGTCACTGGAAAGCGGCGCGGAGAACATCATCTTTGCGTTCGGACTCTGGGGCGTTTCACAGCTTGTCTACGCGCTGATTCAGTTGATTATCGCGTTTAGATACAATAAACTTGTACCGCTCATGTATGTCATTCTGATACTTGAAACTCTCGGGCGCATGTTAATAGGTCTAATCAAAGCACCCATTCTAGCTCACACCCCACCGGGCGCAATCGGGAATTATGTAATGCTACCGCTCGCGCTCATCATGTTAATACTCGCTTTTATACCTCAGAATCGCAAAAATAGGGCCGCCTAAAGGCGGCCTTGCGTCTGGGTTCGTGTTATCATGTTAGTTGTCGCTCTTTCCACTCACGGGCGAACCCACAAGAAAGCCCACACAACCCGACACTAAATCCCTCAGATGGGAGGCAGTTGTGGCTGTTGAAGCGTCTAATGTAAAGAAATTACGCGCAATGAGAAGCGCCAGAAGCGCCACAACACCTATTGCAGTAGTAATGATGATTTGCTCTTTGCTCGCTGTTATTTCAGCTGCTCGGTCATTGGTTTCTGTTGTCGTCACACCACCCGATGTTGGTGTCTCGGCGTCAGTCGTGAAGCCGATTTTAGCTGTTGGCACATCATTTGACGTTTTGCTGTCTGAAACCGCGTTCACCGTGGGCTGTGAAGTGGTCGTTACCGAATCGGCCAAGTCACGACGACGAATGAAGTTCGCGCTCAATATATAGCCGAATATCGCGGCTGATGTAGTGCGAACAACAACATCAATACCCGTTGTATACACTGAATCACCCATACCGGTGAACAGCCCATAAATTATCTGCGCTTGTAATATGAACATAATGATAATCAAACATTTGTCAACCAGTCGTATTTTCATGAAATACCCCACAATCACCCTTGCTTATTGGTATATTATGCTTCATGATTGTTGATTGCAATAAAAAAGACAAGGTATTTACCATGTCTTTTGCTATTCGGTGAACCCTGTGACCGAAAAATCGGCTTGTGGGTTGGTGTTGTATTGTGAAAAAATCGTCCATAACATACTTTGACTGTCTGACAACCCAGATAACTCTAAAAGAAACACCCCATTTTCGGAGCTATCACCAATCACCGACTTCAACACATTAGAGCTGTTTGGCTCTAAATAGTCCAATTGGACCCGCTTTATGTCGTCACGTATAGATACCACGGCACAAACGCCGTCAGTGTTATAATACAACGGGATAATTCCGATACCATCAACGAGTTTAACAGGTCTTATCTCCTCCATTGAGAAAAGCCACTGCTCCTTATAGGTAGCAAAAAAACCTATCTCGTCATCATACCGCACGATATAAAAACTACTTGGTGTATTCAAATCGCCGCTCTCAGGCTTTACAGTGAAAATAATCTCCGCGTTCTCGGCAAGGCTACGGCGCATTATGGCGTTTACCCTCTGTTCATTTGTAAAATAAGGCAAACCATTGACTATATAAACAAATATCATTACCACAAGTATAGCCAATACATTTATCAGAATTTTCAGCTTAAAATTGGGCTCTTTCATTGACGTTCCTCCAGCGGTATAACTATCGCAACATCTTGCCCATATCTGTCAAACCGTAAGGTCAGTTCTGACGCGCTTAAATCCAAATCGCTCACCCACATTTCGTAATAGGTAGAGAACAAACCTGTATGCGCGAGATTGCCTATCACCTCTTTCTCTGAAACGTATCCATAATCCCTTGCTTGATAGGTATTACCTATATTGTCCGTGGCGTAAAGACTTCTGTAAAACATGGGCGAACGTAACCACGGGTTCAAGTTCGATGCTTTAAGTACGAATAAAGCCATGCCGGACGTTAAGTCACCTTGTTCATTTCTATACGTTATAACCTGCATACGCGGCACTGAAAGCTTGTAATCACCCGCCTTGACTGGTGCGGGCGGTTTTATTTCTGATATGTTTATGATATACGAGCTGTCAGAAAGACGTTCAAAATAAGGGTTATAATTATAACCCGATAACAGGTAATCCAAATTATTTCTATGGTTGATGGCAAAGAACACGGCGAAAATCACAGCCGCCCACGCCAAAACTTTACTAATCTTCCACAGTTTGATTTTCACTGAACACCCCGTCTTTAATTTATCGGAGTACCTATCTTCTTATCCAAGCGCCATTGCGGAGCCACCCCGTCGTCGCCCCAATATTCGTTCAAAACAGATATTTCATCGCCACAAAACTCAAAAAACGATGTTGCGTGGAAAGACGAGCTTTCGTCAGCCGCCCAAACCCGCGTTACAGAAATAGTCAAATCGCCCATTTGTTCTATACGCTCGACCTGGCTACACCACTCCCCGGGGTACTCACAATTTGCCCTTACATACTCATCAACCGTAAATTGTTCATTTGTATTATTCCAACGCACATAGGCGTTCGGTGCAAAATAAGCCTTTAACGACGCCGCGTCTTGCACTGCTACGTCATTCCAGAATTTCTTTATAAGCTGTTCCCTATCCATTTCAAATATCCCCTAATCGATATAGTCTAAAATACATCAAAATCTGTCAACTTGAACCGACAGCTTTTGATGTATTTTGGCGGAGGCATGTGGGAATCGAACCCACCCACGGCTTTATGGCCGCAGCACGATTTTGAAGACCGGCAGGCACACCAGTTACCTTTCTGCCTCCACCTATAATAATAAAGCCTACAGCAGAATTTGTCAAGAAAATTCTTATTCCGCCGTGTAGATAGCTAGTGCGTCACGCAAAAACTCTGCGCAACCCGGTGTGATTTTGTCATAGTATGCCTTGAAACGCTCGTCATCGCAATACATTTGCCCAAGCCCCATGTGGGCTTCTTTTGTATACATACCGTCCGGCCAGTACATGCAGAGCCATTCTTTATGGAGTTCACAAGCCCGTTGAGCCAATTCACCCGCCGGATTACCCTGCTTTACAGCGGCTATAAGTGTTTCGTTAATCGCGGCTGACAATTCCTCTGCCGTATTGTATTTCTCCTGTGTCATATCCTTTAGCTTCTGATTAGAAGTATCAACGACCGTGTCGCCATACTTCGCGCGAACCTCCGCGCCGTATTGCGCCTCGTTTTCATCTATGAGGTTCTGCTTTAAACCTTCGAATTTCTCTTGGTCTGACATAGTTCTATCCCCTTTCATTGTTTCAATTGTGTTGGTGACGTTTTTAATCAACCGCTCCAACTGCGCCTTTTTAGCTGTAAGGGCGGCCAGATGACCCCGGAGCGCTTGTTCTCTGTCAAAATCGGGCGATTCCATTATGGTCTTTATATCCTCCAACGCAAACCCCAGTTCGCGAAAGAACAGTATTTGTTGAAGGACATCAACTTCGTTCTGTTCATATACACGATAGTTTGACAAATCTAAGCGGCGCGCCTTTAATAAACCTATTTCGTCATAATACCTCAGTGTTCGCGTACTCACGCCCGCGAGTTTTGAAAGAGCCTTAATTGAATACTCCATTGTCATCACCAAATTCATAATAAACCATGACGTAACGTCAATGTCAAGCACATTCTCAAAAAAATTTAAGATTTTTAAAAACTGGCTATTGACTCTCACACTTTGTTATACTCTATAATCTGAATTGAGCTCAAATAAAGCATATATGCGAGGTAGTATGTTAAAGATTGGAGATTTTTCAAAGCTTGCGCGAGTGAGCATACGGATGCTTAGGCATTACGATGACATTGGGTTGTTAAAGCCCGCCAATATCGACAAGTTCACCGGCTACCGCTATTACAACGAAAGCCAGTTGCCGCTTATTAACCGTATAACGGCGTTAAAAGACATGGGCTTCGGGCTTGCGGCAATCGGTGAGATTCTGAAGGTTTATACAGATGCGGATGCACTTAGGACATTCCTGCTTACAAAACAGGCAGAAGTGCGCGAACATGCCGAAACAGTGAACCGCCAGCTCCTAATGTTGGAAAGCACTATCAACCGATTAAGAGAGGATGAGAATTTGATGAATTACAGCGTAGTAGTAAAGACAATGCCCGAAAGATATGTGGCAAGCGTAAGAAGAATAATACCCGCCTATGACCAAGAAGCGTCACTTTGGCAACTGATGGGCGAAGAAACGGCAGGCTACAACCTACAACCCGCCGAACCTTGCTACAGTTTAGCTCTCTTCCATGATGAGGGGTATAAGGAGAGCGATGTTGACATTGAGATTCAGTTTGCCGTCAAGGGGCAATATAAGGATACAGAAAATGTCAAGTTCAAGACCGTGCCGCCCATTCAGATAGCCTCCGCTACATATAAGGGTAGCTACGACCAAATCACGGCTGTCAGCGAAGCCGTCGCGCATTGGCTCACGGACAACGGTTATGAGTTTGACGGCACCATGTTTTGTGTCTACCACGTAAGCCCCGCGCAATCACAAAATCCTGATGACTGGGTGACGGAAGTGTGTTATTCTGTAAAGAAAAAATAAGGGAGTAGACCAATGAAACACGAGTGGAAAAAGAGCGAAAAGGCGATTTACCTACCAAAAACAGAACCTACGGTGATTGAGATTCCTTCGTATAAATACTTCACACTGTCGGGGCATGGCGACCCCAATGAGCAGGCGTTTGCTGACGCTGTGAGCGTTCTCTACGCGCTCTCGTATGCGGTTAAGATGATGCCAAAGAAGGAGGGCGCGCCTTTGGGGTATTTCGATTATTCAATCTATCCGCTCGAGGGGATTTGGGAGGCTTCGGAAGAAATCAAGGCGGGAACACGCCTTGACAAGAGCAAGTTAAGCTATAAAATTATGATGCGCCAGCCCGATTTTGTGACAGATGAGGTGTGGCTACGCGCGTTAGAGAAGGTTAAGCGGAGTAAGCCCCATCCATTACTTGACGGTGTTCGCTTTGAAAGTATAAAGGACGGCTCGTGCGTACAAATGCTTCACGTTGGCTCATATGATGACGAGCCGCGAAGCTTTGAGATGATGAATGCGTTTTGCGCGAAGCATGGTTTGGTCAGAAAGAGCCTGAACCATAGAGAAATCTACCTAACAGACGCGCGAAAAACTGCGCCCGAGCGGTTGAAAACGGTTCTGCGTTATTTCTTATAACAAACAAGCCCGAAACGGTCAATGTTTCGGGCTTGTTTCTTCATCATATACGATTATCTCTGAACGCGCCCGCTACCGTCGCCGCCGGCAAGAGCCGTCACTTCCGCTACAGACACAAGGTTGAAGTCGCCTTCGATACTGTGCTTCAAACAACTCGCGGCCGTCGCAAACTCGATTGTGCTTTGCGGCTCATAGTTGTTCAGACGCGCATAAACCAAGCCCGCGCCGAAGCTGTCACCGCCGCCCACGCGGTCAACAATATGAACGGCGTATGAACGGCTGAAATATGCCTTGCCACCAGTATAGAGCATAGCCGCCCAGTTGTTGTCATTCGCCGAGATTGACGAACGCAGTGTAATGGCAACATCCGTGAAGCCGAAGCGTTCAACAAGCTGTTGCGCTACCGATACATAAGAATCATGATTCACAACACCCGCCGTAACGTCTGTTTTATCGGCCTTGATGCCAAAAACGTCTGACGCGTCCTCTTCATTGGCTATGCAGACATTCACGTAAGGCATGAGCTTTGCCATAACCTCGCCCGCCTTCTGCTTAGACCACAGGTTCTTGCGATAGTTCAGGTCACAGCTTACAGTAATTCCCAGTTTCTTGCAGGTTTGCAAGGCTTCAAGGCAGATGTCAGCCACATTGTCGCCCAGCGCCGGGGTTATGCCCGTGAAATGGAACCAGTCGGCGCCCGAAAGGATAACTTCCCAGTCAAAATCTGATGCGGAAGCCGTAGCAATGGACGAACCCGCGCGGTCATATATGACCTTGCTTGCTCGTTGGCTTGCGCCCTTTTCAAGGTAGTAAATACCTACTCTATCACCGCCGCGGATGATTGCCGTTGTGTCTACGCCGAATTTACGCAATGAGTTCACAGCGGCATTCCCGATTTCATGCTTAGGTAGTTTCGTCACGAAACGTGCGTCAATGCCGAAGTTCGCGAGCGACACCGCCACATTCGCTTCTCCGCCGCCAAAAGTCGCGCCGAATGTGCTTGTCTGTACAAAGCGCTCATACCCCGGAGGTGCCAAGCGCAACATGATTTCACCGAATGTTACAACCTTCATTATCCGCGCACACTCCTTACCAGCTCGATAGCCTGTTTTGATAGCTCCGTCACTTGCTCTAAATCGTCAACGACCATGAAACTGCCGCCGCAAGCCACGATTTTGTTGAAAGCGAGGTAAGTAGTAAGGTTCTTCGTGCTGATACCGCCCGTGGGCATAAACTTCATTTGCGGATATGGCGCGGAGATGGCCTTAATCATAGCGAGCCCGCCCGCCGGTTCGGCAGGGAAGAATTTCACAACATCAAGCCCACATTCAATCGCGATTTCGACCTCTGTTGGCGTGACACAACCCGGAATGATGGGCACGTTCTTCTTTTGGCAATGTTCAACGAGCGAAGCCTTGATGCCGGGCGAAACAATGAATTTCGCGCCCGCCGCAATTGCGCGGTCAGCCGTTTCTGTATTTAACACCGTGCCCGCGCCAACAAGCATGTCGGGGCAATTCTCGGCAATAAGTCTTATGGCCTCTTCGGCCGCGTCTGTTCGGAAAGTGATTTCGGCGCAGTTAATCCCACCTGCCGCAAGTGCTTTCGCGAGTGGCACGGCTTGTTGTGCGTCGTCAATCTTTATAACGGGTACAATACCGATTTCACCCAGTTGTTTTATAATCTCATTCATGATGTACCTCCGAGTCTATACGCCGCTATAAGCCGAGAAACCGCCGTCAACGGGTATGACAACACCTGTCACAAAGCCCGCCGCATCGCTGGATAGTAGATAAAGCAGTGTTCCCACGAGTTCATCGGCTTCGCCAAAGCGCCCCATAGGTGTTGCCGCAAGGATTTTTTGGGTTCTGGCTGTCGGTGTCTTATCGTCATTAAACAGTAGTTTTTCATTCTGCTTCGTGACAAAGAAACCCGGCGCCATTGCGTTTACGCGGATGCCTTCTTTCGAGAAGTGAACGGCAAGCCATTGTGTAAAGTTTGAAACGGCGGCTTTCGCGCCGCTGTATGCGGGGATTTTCGTCAACGGTGTGAACGCGTTCATTGAGCTGACGTTAACAATAGTGCAGTCCTTGCGCCCGAGCATGTCGCGCGAAAAGACTTGCGTAGGAAGCAATGTGCCAATAAAGTTTAGGTTAAACACAAACTCAACGCCCGCTTTGTCGAGGTCAAAGAAGCTGATAACATCTTTATCAATGTCGCCCTCGAAATAGTATTCGTTCGTTGTCGTTGCTTTGGGTGAGTTCCCACCTGCGCCGTTGATAAGAATGTCACACGCGCCCAAATCTTTAATGACTTGGCTGTGAACGGCTTCAAGGTTTTCTTTGTCTAGAACATTGGCTTTATAACCTTTCGCCGTATAACCCTGTTCATTAAGCCCCGCCGCGACTGCTTCGGCCGCTTCAAGATTCAAGTCTAAAAGCGCAACCTTCGCGCCCGAAGCCGCAATAGCTTCAGCGAAAACGGAACACAAAACGCCACCCGCGCCTGTAACGACAGCCACTTTGCCTGTCAAATCTATATTAAACGGTAATTTCATTTCGATAACGCCTCCCATATGCCTGTCAGATAGCTTGCGCCCAACGCGCGGTCATACAGCCCATAACCGGGTTTGCCTGTTTCGCCCCAAATCATACGCCCATGGTCAGGGCGTAGGTAGCCGTCATAACCATGCTTATACAATGTCCGCATGACCTCAACCATGTCGAGCGAACCGCATGGCGAATAGTGTGCGCTTTCTTCAAAGCTGTTGTCTTCCATGAGTTTGACATTACGAACGTGCATGAAGTGAATTCGCCCCATAGCGGCGTATTTGTCTATCATCTTAACAACATCATTCGTGTTCACACAACCAAGCGAGCCTGTGCAGAACGTAAGCCCGTTGTAGGTGCTGTCTACGAGTTTCAAGAATCTGTCAAGATTCTCTTCACATGTGATGATTCGTGGCAGATCGAAAATCGGGTACGGCGGGTCGTCCGGGTGAATGGCCATTTTTACGTCACATTCTTCGGCAACAGGGATAATCGCTTTAAGGAAGTATTCAAGATTCGACCAGAGTTTTTCAGAATCCACTTTCGAGTAGTCGTCAAAGAGAATCTCCAAATCCTCTTTTTTATACGAGCTGTCCCAACCCGGAAGCGCAAGCTCGCCGCTCAGTGGGTTCATCTTCTTGACCTGCTCAACATAATAAACCAGCGCGTAAGAACCGTCAGCCAGTTGTTTGTCAAGTTGTGTGCGCGTCCAATCGAAAACGGGCATGAAGTTGTAGCAGATACACTTAATACCGAACTTGGCAAGGCGGCGGATGTTCTCTTTATAGTTTTCGATATACCCATCACGCGTGGGCTTGCCGATTTTGATGTCCTCATGTACGGGTACGCTCTCGACAATGTCAAAAATCAACCCTGCCGCCTCAATGTCAGCCTTGACTTTAGCGATACTCTCCTCACTCCAAACAGTGCCTACAGGCGTGTCATAGACAGCCGACACAATCGAACGCATGTTCGGAATCTGACGTATGTAAGCCAACGGAATCGGGTCAGCCGCGCCATAATGCCTAAACGACAGTTTCATAAAATCTCCCCCTCTTTTATTTTCTTATAGTTAAACTGACGGAAATAGTTATTCTCATACGACTAAATCATACAACGTATACGCATAGTAATTCGATTGCGTATGTTGTTTTTTACATTGTGATAATTGGCGTATTGCACTCACAAAACCTTGTGAATTTTGTTGATACTGTTGGCGCAAGCCCTTGACTCAGTCGTCAATTTGTAAATATTGCTGTCTTAATTGTGAAAATTGTGAATGCCATAAAGGAAATTGACACATTGCTAATATTGTGCTAGTCTTGCCATAGGCAACAATCGGAGTTGATTAAGATGAAGCAACGATACAAGAATATTGAGCCGTTTAACCCACGCCAACATATGGTTTTGAAGGATTTGGAGATTCACCACTACAAAGACAGCGAGGAGCTTACTGTCGATATTCATAACCATGATTTCTATGAAATTTTGTTTTTTATATCGGGCAGTGTGAGTTACAAGATTGAAAGCCGCGTGTATTTACCACAGGCGGGCGACATTCTGCTTGTCAGCCCGTTTGAGTTACACAACCCGACGGTTGACCCGTCACAGACATACGAGCGCATAGTGTTATGGATAGCCAAGAGTTATCTTGACCAATTCATTGGTGACTATGCGGATTTGACAGTCAGTTTTGATACGCATCAGCCCAACCACACAAACCTTGTGCGCCTATCAGCGCCAAAACAGGCGATTTTGCGTGAACTGCTCGAGGGCATTCTAATAGAATGGCAGGGCACGCGCTTCGGTAATCGCGCTATGGCGGGGGCTTATCTGTGCCAGATTCTTGTTGAAATCAACCGCTCTCTGCTTGAATCTAACGAACGCTACGAACAAAAGGACAAGACGAACCCACTTATCGACAGCGTACTCGCCTACATCAACACACACTACAGCGAGGATTTGTCACTCGACACACTCTCGTCACTCTTCTACATCAACAAATATCACCTAAGCCACGAGTTCAACCGCGTTGTCGGCATCAGTGCGTATCGCTATATCATCCAAAAACGACTGATTATGGCGCGTCAGATGTTGTTGGCGGGTACGCCGCCCACCAGCGTATACCAAAATTGCGGGTTCTCTGATTATGCCAACTTTTATCGGGCGTTTAAGTCTAAGTATGGGTTAAGCCCCAAGGAGTTTTTGTTGTCAACACAATGATTTCAAACATAATAAAGGAGGGATTCTATGCGTTCAAAGACTTATTTGGACTCCGGCTGGATGTTCACCAAGACGGACATTCCCACGCCGCTTACCTGTCTGCCAACTGACTGGGAGCGTGTGAGTGTTCCGCATACGTGGAATAATCTGGACGGCCAAGACGGCGGAAATGATTATTTCCGCGGCGGTTGCTGGTACGCGAAGGCATTAAATGTTACAAAGCAAAACGGGCGGTGTTATTGGCTCGAGTTTGAGGGCGTGAACAGTGTTGCCGATGTGTATGTGAACAGTACGCATGTCGCACACCATGAGGGTGGTTATTCGACCTTCCGCGCCGATATTACGGATGTAATCACGGGCAACGACATTGTCTGGGTTCGAGCCGATAACAGCGAAAACCCAGAAGTTTACCCACAAATGGCCGACTTCACGTTCTACGGCGGTATATATCGTGATGCGGCGTTGGTTGAAGTGGCCGAGAGCCATTTTGAGTTAGGGCATTATGGGGATTATGGGTTTAAGGTGATTCCTAAGTTGATGGGTGACAGGGCAGAAATCACTTTAAGCGCGAGTATTACGAATCCAACAGAAGCACAAACTGTTGTTTTTAACATCATGAGCGGTGAAGAAAACATAGCGCAATGTGTTGTGCCCGCTAATGCGGCAAACGCGACAGTTACAATCAACAACCCACACCTCTGGAATGGCCGCTTTGACCCGTTCCTTTACAAGGCAGAAGCCGTTTTGCTTGACGGAAACACAGAAATAGACAATGTTTCAGCCAATTTCGGTATTCGTACATACCATGTTGACCCCGAAAAGGGCTTTATCTTAAACGGCAAGCCCTACCCACTTCGCGGCGTATCACGTCATCAAGACAGAGAAGCAGTAGGCAACGCGCTGACACATGAACACCAAGACCAAGACATAAAACTAATCGCCGAAGTAGGTGCGAACACGATACGCCTAGCCCACTATCAACATTCACAATATTTCTATGACCTTTGCGACAAGTACGGCATGGTCATCTGGGCGGAGATTCCGTTTATATCGATGTATGAGCCAAAGGCGACGCCTAATACGCTTGAACAGATGAGAGAACTCATCTACCAGAACATCAACCACGCGTCCGTCTGCTTCTGGGGGATTTCAAACGAGATTTCTATAGGCGGCGAATCGGACGAACTTATAGACAATTTGAATCAACTGGAGAAGCTCTGCAAAGAGCTTGACCCGTCACGCATGACAACAATCGCGCATGTATCTATGGTTCCCACTGACAGCCCCATGCAACGTATAACGGATGTTGTGTCATACAACCATTACTTCGGCTGGTATGGTGGCGACGTGTCACAGAATGGGCCATGGTTTGACGAATACCACAGGTTGAACCCCGATATACCGCTCGGCGTGTCAGAATATGGCGCGGAGGGTATTCTCACATGGCATTCCGCGACACCTGAATGCCGTGATTATACAGAAGAATATCAGGCCCATTATCATCACGAGATGTTAAAAACCTTCGCCACGCGCCCCTACCTTTGGTCAACACACGTCTGGAACATGTTTGACTTCGGTAGCGACATGCGCGACGAGGGTGGCGTGAAAGGGCGTAATAACAAGGGCTTGGTCAACTTTGACCGCACGATTAAAAAGGATTCCTTCTATATATATAAGGCATTCTGGTCTAATGAGCCGTTCGTGCATGTTTGCGGTAGGCGGTTTGTGAATCGTGTGGTTGGAACGACGACGATTACGGTTTATTCAAACTGTGAGCGTGTTGAACTGAATGGCGTTTCGGTTGAGGGTGCGGACAAGGCGTTTGTGTTTGAGAATATGCCGCTTGAACTCGGAGAAAACATCTTTAAGGCGCGTGGCTTTAGCGGTGATGTGGTATGTGAAGATACAATCGTTATAAATGGCGTTGAAACGGCAGACGAGAGCTATATTTTGAAAGAAGAAGTAGCCGAATCGGCAGGCGGCGGCGTCGCCAACTGGTTTGATGGTAAAACGGCGGCACGAGAATTAGAAATCCGCGAGGGCTTTTTATCGGTCAAAGACAGCATGGGCGAGATTATGACTCACCCACAAGCCGCCGAATCAATAGCCGCGCTTATGAGCGGAGCGGGTATGAAAGGCGGCGGCGCAATGCTCAAAATGGTTGAGAAAATGCCGCTTGAGGCGATAATCATGTTCACGGGCAAGAAGATACCCGCCGACGCGATTTATGTCATCAACGACATTCTGAACAAGATTCCGAAGAATTAGGTGGATTATGGCAGAAAAGAAGCATGAATTTCTGATTTGCGCTGACTCTGACGGATGTGTGATGGACGTTATGGACGTCAAGCACAAGATGTGCTTTGCGCCTTGCTTTATTGAGGTCTTTGGCTTAGGCGAAAGCTATGACGAAGCGTATGAGGTGTGGCAGAACATCAACCTTTATAGCAAAACGCGCGGCGTGAACAGGTTCAAGACGTGTTTGCTCGCGTTACAGGCTTTGAATGTGGAGATTGAGGGCTTAGACGCTTTCGCTGACTTTTGCGCGAACAGCAAGGAGTTATCTAACCGCGCACTGGAAGCCTTGATTTGGCAAAACCCCTCACCGTGTTTGGTAAAGGCTCTCGAATGGAGTATCAACACAAACAAGTCGATAGCCGCTCTTGCGGAAAGTACCGACACCGCGCCTTTTCCGAACGCTAAGGACGCGCTCTATGCGGCTTCGGCATTCTGTGATTTAGCCGCCGTCAGCTCTGCGAACCGTATGGCCGTTGAAACAGAATGGGAACATCACGGCTTCACGGCATTTGTCGGTACATTGCTGTCGCAAGAAGCGGGCAGTAAATCACACTGCATTAAAACCATGCTCGAATTGGGTTATGAGCCCGAAAACGTCATAATGATTGGTGACGCACCGGGAGATTTAGACGCGGCACGCGCAAATAATGTCTGGTTCTACCCCATTCTCATTGGGCATGAAGCCGAGAGTTGGGCTAAATTCCGCGATGAGGTGTTACCCGCGCTCAAAAACGGCGCAATAACGCAAGTCATGCAAGAACAATGGATAAACGAGTTTAACACAATTCTACATATATAGGAGGCAAATATGGTAAACCTAAAATCAGCCCCGTTTAATCTGTCAGACGCTGACATCGCATGGGTCAATGAAACAATAGCGGGCATGACGATTGAGGAGAAAATCGGGCAACTGTTCGTTAATCTGGGTGCGTCACGCGACCCTGAATATTTGAAGAATATCGTAACCAACTACCACATCGGCGCGGCGCGCTATAACCCCGGCACAGCGGCAGAGATTCACGAGCAAAACCGCGTGTTGCAAGAAAACAGCAAGATTCCGCTATTGATAGCGTCTAATGTTGAGGGCGGCGGCAACGGCGCTTGTAACGGCGGTACTGAAGTCGGTATGCCCGTCAAAGTCGGCGCGACGAATGACCCCCACTACGCTTATGAAATGGGGCGCGTGTCGGGCGTTGAAGCAACGGCCATCGGCAGTAACTGGGGTTTCGCACCGCTTGTTGACATCAACATGAACTGGCGCAACCCGATAATCTCGACACGCTGTTTCGGCAACACGGCCGATGCCGTTCTCGCCAACGCGCGTGAATATCTACGCGGCGCTACACAGAGTAACTTTGCCTGCACAATGAAGCACTTCCCGGGCGACGGTATTGACGAGCGTGACCATCACCTGTCAAACGCTGTTATGTCGCTGTCGTGTGAAGAATGGGATAAGTCGTTTGGCGTTGTCTACTCGGGTATGATTGAAGCGGGCATACAAGGCGTTATGGTTGGGCATTTCCTGTTCCCCGCTATGGAGCGTCACTTCTCGCCCGATATAGCTGATGAGGATATGCTCCCGGCTTCTCTGTCAAAGAATATCACAACAAAACTTTTGCGTGAAAAACTCGGCTTCAATGGTATTGTCGTAACTGATGCGTCACATATGGTCGGTATGACCTGCGCCATGAAACGCGCTGACATGGTTCCGCAAGCCATTGCGGCTGGCTGTGACATGTTCCTGTTCTTCAATGACCTTGACGAAGACTATACGGCCATGATGAACGGTTATAAGAACGGTGTGATTACAGAAGAACGCCTGACAGACGCGCTAACACGCATACTTGGTACAAAAGCCGCTCTCGGCCTGCACAAATTAGCCGTCAATGAGCGCGTGCCGTCAGCTGACGGGCTTAGTGCTGTCGGCTGTGATGAGCATAAGGCGATTGCACGTGAAGTCGCTGATAAAGCTATCACGCTTGTCAAGAACAAACAGGACGTTTTCCCGATAACTCCCGCTAAATATAAGCGCATTCTCGTTGTCCCCGTAAAAGGCTTAGGCAACAACAGTATGTTCGCCATGATGATGGGTGGTGGCGCCAAACACCCAGGCGAAGTTCTCGCCGAGAAACTCACAGCCGAGGGATTCGAGGTTGAAGTTTACGAGAACCCGCTCGACAAACTCTCCCGTATGCCCGCTGACCAAAAAGGCGCGGCTATGGCGGCGTACTTCGCGGGCAAATCGGCCGTTGCTGATTTCGTCGGCAAGTATGACCTCGTTCTGACTGTCGCTAATGTCTTCGGCGCGGGTTCAACAGTCGAGCGCGTGGGCTGGGGCTTCTCGAAAGGCGGCGGCGAGATTCCGTGGTATGTGCACGAACTGCCGGTTGTCGTTGTATCACTCCGTTCACCTTTCCTTCTTGCGGATGTGCCGCAAGCCAAGACCTACATTAACACCTATGACTCTACCCCCGCGACCCTCGACGCGCTTTTGGAGAAGCTACTCGGGCGTTCAGAATTTGTGGGCGTTGACCCCGTTGACGCGTTCTGCGGCATGTGGGATACGAAGCTGTAAACTGTTACAAAAAGGGCGTTGTTCCAACGGAACAACGCCCTTTTCATCTTAAATCTCCCCATTTTCGAGCGCCCTCGCAAGCATTTCATTGATTGCGCGTTGCACATTTTCTGGGTACATGTTCACTAAACAATCCTCGCCGCGTATCTCGCGTGTTTCACACAATATGCCCAAATCCTCACCCTTCTGTGTTGGCACGCGGAAACTCTTGCCCTGCGTGTTCTGCTCAATGTGCAAATAACCGTTCTCCGTCAACCAACTGTTAAGTTTCTGCCCCGACACCTTCTTCTGACCCTTAAACAATAAAACAACATTTAATTTATCGGCTATAGTGCTAATAGAAACAGGCTCGGGCGATACCTCCACAGATGAAAAATCCATATGAAGTTGCTCCCTGTCTGTTTCGGGCGGCTGTTTTAAGTACTCCTTGATGGCGGCAATGAACTGCTCGCCGAATTTTTCAAGCTTGACTAAGCCAACGCCCGAAACGTCAAGAAAATCGTCCATTGAAGTTGGCATTTTCACACACATGTCCATAAGCGAACTGTCCGCGAATACGACAAACGGCGGCACATGCTGTTCTTTGGCTATATCTAGTCGAAGTTTTCGCAGAATCTCAAACAGGCCTTTGTCAATATTCGTTGTAACTTTACCAGTTTTCCCGCTTAACGATTGCACATCAGTATCTCTACGCATGAGCGATTCTCGCCTATCCTCAGACAATCGCATTTCTAACCGCGCATTGTCAGCATATAGAAGTTTCGCGCTTTCGCCCAATTGAATAGTGGGGTACTCCTGCCCCACGCGACTAAGGTAGTTAAGATGAATCATATGCATGATAATCTCGCGCAATTGTCGCTCTGACCGCTTGCTTTTACCATATGAACCGAGGTTATCAAAACCCATGTTCAATACCTTATCACTCAGGCTACCGCGTAGCACATCAATGACCATGTTCATGCCAAACCGCTCGCCCAACTCTGTCACACATTCGCTAATCTGTCTGGCATCATTCGTCACATTAACAACTTCAAACTCCGTATTGCAATTACCGCAGTTGCCGCAAGTCATAGGCGGCGTTTCGCCAAAATATTTGAGAATAAACCCACGCAAACAATCGCGCGTTGTGGCATAGAACGTCATCCGTTTCAAGCGCATGTGGTCACGCGCCTTTAGTTGTTTCTTCGTTTCCTCATCGGGGTATGTAACGTCATTGGAGTTGTCAATCATCCACGCGTTCAACCTCACGTCTTGACCGCTGTATAGCAATAAACAATCCGCCACCCGCCCATCACGCCCGGCGCGCCCTGCCTCTTGATAGTAACTCTCTATGTCCTTTGGCATGTTGTAATGAACGATAAAGCTCACGTTTGACTTGTCAATGCCCATGCCGAACGCGTTCGTGGCTACCATAATCAATGCCCTGTCGTAAAGAAAGTCATCTTGGTTGTCGTGTCGCTCCTTATCCTCCAAGCCTGCGTGATAACGTGAAGCACTGAAACCTCGCGTTTTCAGCTTATCGCAAACCTCCTCAACCGCCGCCCGTGTCGCGCAATAGACAATCCCACTCTGCTCTTGCCTACCGCGCAAAAATTCGAGTAATGCGGCGAACTTGTCCTTAGGTTGTTCCACTCTGAAACAGAGGTTAGGGCGGTCAAAGCCTGAAACAAGCTCCGTTTGATTCTGCAATTTCAACAAGCTGACAATATCTTCACGCACAACAGGCGTAGCCGTCGCCGTAAACGCCGAAATGATTGGTCGTTCATCGAGTAATTCAATAAATTCCGGTATTCGCGCATAACTAGGGCGAAAATCCTGCCCCCATTGCGATATACAATGCGCCTCATCAACCGTCAACATTGAAATATTTATTTGTCTGGCCAAATCCACAAAGCTTTTGGTAAGAAGCCGTTCAGGCGCGACATAAATAAGCTTATAAGCCCCTCGCAACGCACGGTCAAGCGCAATCGAAATCTGACGTTCAGTTAACGACGAGTTTATGTAAGCAGCCTTCACTCCCGCTTGAATGAGCGCATTTACTTGGTCTTTCATTAGTGATATGAGCGGTGACACAATAATTGTCACACCGCCAAACATAAGCGCTGGTATCTGGTAAATAATCGACTTGCCCGCTCCTGTCGGCATAACGCCGAGCGTATCACGCCCACTCAAAATACTATCGATAAGCTGTTCCTGCCCTCCACGAAACGCGTCATAGCCGAACACACTCTTTAGAATCTCATACTTCGTTTGCATTATTACCCACTTTGTCACTAATTTGCGCATTTTTGCATATAGTCATTGTATACTGTTTGGGGCTCTAATTCAAGTATTTAATACCCAGCCGTAGTTTCGCCTATGTAAAAAATTGACTTGACATTTCAGCCGTTTGGCATTATAATGTATCAGGTGACGGGGAATGGCTCAGTTTGGTAGAGCGCTTGGTTCGGGACCAAGAGGTCGTCGGTTCAAATCCGGTTTCCCCGATATGAAAAACTCGCTTAGAATTATTTCTAAGCGGGTTTTTATTTTACCAATTGCACATGACAAAACCTGTCACATGCGTTATAATATATGTAAGATTATTTAGGAGGTAATATGGAACTCGTAAAACCTATAAACGGTATTTTTTTAGACATCGGCTGGACGTTAAACTGCCCTGTTACTGACGACTGGTTTTTGTCGGAGCGCTTCTATTCATATGTCAGCCGTGAGATTTTAGAGCAAGCGCCCCAAGACAAGGTATATGCAGTGCGCCAAAAGTGTATGAAATATCTTGCGGCTAACCACTTGGTGTTGACGGAAGAAGCCGAATATGAGCAGTATAAGATGTTCTACCGCATTTTATTGTCTGAATCACCCGAAATCAGCATGACCGAAGCGCAAATTGAGGATGTAGCGCGTGACCGTGCGTATTCCGATGAAATCTATAGATTCTACGACGACGTGCCTGAGTTTTTGCGCGAGCTGAAGGCGAAATATAAGCTCGGGATTATATCTGACACTTGGCCGTCAATGACACGCGTTTTGAAAGCCGCAGGGCTTTATGACTACTTCGATTCTATCACGTTCAGTTGTGACATTGGCGTTTTCAAGCCCGATAAGCGCATGTATACTCACGCGCTGAACGCTTTGGGCGTGCCGGCCGAACAGACGATTTTCGTTGACGATTTGCCGCATAATATTGCCGCCGCTTATGAAATGGGCATACAACCAGTTTTGATTGACAGAAAGGGTATAAAGGAGCCAAGCCCCGATTATGTCTATGTTCGGAGTTTGGAAGATTTGTTGAAGTTGTTATAATTTGGGGGGATAGCGTGAATACGCAGAATTTTGTTGACTATAAAAAGCGCGTCATTGGGAATGTGTCAAAGGTAATTGTGGGGAAGGACGACACGATTGAGCTGATTCTGACGGCGTTTATCTGTTCGGGGCATGTTCTGTTGGAGGATATTCCGGGGACGGGCAAGACCATGTTGCTTAGGGCATTCGCGCGGACTATCGGCGGGGATTTCAAGCGCATTCAGTTCACGCCCGACTTGTTGCCATCTGACTTGACGGGTATAAACTTCTATAACCAAAAGGCCGGTGATTTCACATTCCGGCCGGGGCCGCTGTTCGCTAATATTGTTCTGGCGGATGAGATTAACCGCGCCACACCCCGTACTCAATCCAGTTTATTGGAAGCCATGGAGGAGCGGCAGATTACGGTTGACGGCGTGACTTCACAGCTTGACGAGCCGTTTATGGTTATGGCTACACAGAACCCTCTTGAATCCTACGGCACATTCCCGTTGCCGGAAGCGCAGATTGACCGTTTCTTTATGAAATTGAAACTGGGGTATATGACGCGTGAGCAGGAAATATCCGTGCTTAGGCGCGAAAATAGCCTAGAGATATTAAATACGCTTCAAACTGTCGTCACGCATGAAGAAACAGCGGCATTGCGAAAGGCCTTCGCTGACGTGAATGTTTCTGAAATCGTTGGCGCTTACATAATGGATATTATTCAAGCCACACGGTCGGACAAGCGTTTCGCACTGGGTGTTTCAACGCGTGGGGCACTCGCGCTTTATAAGGCTTCACAAGTCACGGCGGCGTTTTCTGGGCGTGACTATGTTTTACCCGAAGACGTCAAGGCTGTTGCGTCTTCAGTCCTCTGTCACCGCGTGATTCCTTCTGCGATTCTTCGCGCCGAGGAAGCGGAAAAAGAATTGAGAATGCTCATTGCGCATGTGGATGTTCCAAAAGAATAATCGGTCATAGGTTTAATCGCTTGGGGTGTGGGATTTGTTTGTAATCTTGTTTGTGCTGGTTGTCGCGGCGTTTCTTCTGGAGCGTTTTAGCCTTGAACACGCGCTTGACGGCGTTACTTATGATACGAAAACATTGCGGCGGCTTGTTGAACCCGATGAGGACTTCGGCGTTGAAACTGTGCTGGAGAACAAAAGCCGTATGCCGCGTATGTACATTAAAATGCGCGAAACCGTGCCCATTGAGTTCGCACCCATCGGAAGTGTTGAATCGGAGGGCACGAGCCATACGAAGTATCTCGTGAGTACGGTATACTTAATGCCACGCCAGCGGCTCGTTCGGACGGTTCGCGGGACTTTGCCTACACGCGGGCGTTATTTCTTTACGGGCGCAAGCCTTTTGGGCGGAGATTTTCTTGGGCTGTCTGACAAAGAAGAGCAAGTACAGCTCATGAAAGAGATTGTTGTCGCGCCGAGGCCGATACCCACTGAAAATTTGGACAAGCTGTTTGGCAGTTTCATTGGCGATATCAGCGTGAATCGTTTCATACACGAAGACCCCGTTTTGACCCTCGGTTTTCGTGAATACACGGGCGCTGAACCCATGCGCGCGATAAGCTGGACACAGACGGCGCGACTGAATCGACTCATGGTCAAGAATTATGACCATACGATTGATATGTCTGTGACTGTCATTTTGAACGCGTCGTATGACGGCGAATCGGAGAATCGCGCAGAGTGCCTCGAGTGGGTGTATTCGGCGGCGCGGTCGGTTTGTCAGAAGCTCGAAGACTTGGGGATTCCGTACTGTTTGCTGACGAATGTTGACACTTATGGTAGCTCGGGGCGACAACACACAATACCTTCAGGCCTTGGGAATGACCATTTCCTTGGTATCCTTGAATTGCTTGGTCGCGCTTCATACTTCATAGCCGAAAGCTTTGACGGTCTTATCGAACGTGCCGCCAACCGCGCCGAACAAGGGCGGGCACATATACTTGTTACCCCGCCGCTCAAAGATGATGCGGGGCTTACTCTCATGAAAATCAAACGGCGCACGGGCAGTGAACTCATGATTTTCGACTTGAAAAAGGCAGGTGACAGCGAATGAGTATACTCATCTTCATGCGCGTTCTGACCGACTGTGCGCTTTATCTGTCTATCGCGAATTTTGTGGCGGGTTACATGTTCAGCGGCGGCGACAGTAGCTTCTTGCCTATCGTGATTCTGTCGTTTATACCCGTTATTTCGGCGTTCTTCCGTGGCAAACCCCAAAGGTATGTGCCGCTTCTGGCGCTTGTTTCACTCTTTTTCTTCATTAAAACGGTGCCTGTCGCGGTTATGTATTTGTTGTTAAGCGGTTATATAGTCATGCTTGTTAAAACGGAAAACTACTACACAGTCATTGACTACCGTGACAGAATGACGAAATCGTTGCGTTTTATATTCATTGTACCCGCATTGGCGTTGATTTCTCAGACCAGCCAGGTTTATATGCAACTCTGTTTGATATATCTATTGACCTACCTTGTCGGTGGCGTGCTTCTGCTTAGAATCGCGCGGCATAATGTGGATACGCTGAAAAGCCCGCGTTTTCTCGTGTTGAATACGCTGTTTGTGGGCTTGTGGCTTGGTGTTTGCCTGTTTTTGTCCACTCCCGAGGCCTTTAAGGTTCTTATGGACGTGATGGGCGGCTTGTATCAGAATGTGATTATGCCGATTCTTATGCTTTTCGTGTATATCGCAATGGGTCTTGCGTGGCTCATTGAAAGGCTAATCAATTTATGGTCTGGTGACGGTGAGGCCTTCACTCGCTTGTTTGAGGGCGATATAGGTAAAGCCGATGATACACTGGATTATATTTACCAAGGCGAGGCGAACCCTTATTTACTTGCTGTTCTCACGGTAATAGGAATAGCTATTTTGGTTTTCTTGTCTATCAAGTTATATCGTTGGCTGATGAGAAATTCAGGCAAAATCAAAGAGGTTATTGGCGTTGCCGAATCGCGTGAATTTATTTCTTCATCAGATGCGAAGCCCGATAGACTCTCTATTCTGACGGGTGACTTACGTGACAAAATTCGGCGTGAGTATCGGAAGTTTCTGAAATTGTGTGAGAAATCGGGAGCGGGTTATAATGGGTATGATACCACGCGCGAAGTTCAAAGCGCCAACCGCGCGTTCTTTGACGAGGCTCCCATGACGGAATTGCGCGAAAGCTATATAATCGCGCGGTACAGCGGTCATAACCCGACTAAAGAGCAGATGGAGGCCGCCGTTGATGCCGTCAAGCGCATTAAAAAGGGTTGACAGACTCGAAATTTTATACTATACTAAACATATGCTTATAACATAAGCAATTATATTGGTAGCGGGTGGATAATGACCGAGAGGGAGAACGAAGTACTTGAAATCATCAAAAAGAATCCGCTTATCGGGCAGGCAGAAATAGCGCGAGAGTTGGGCATAACGCGTTCGTCGGCGGCCGTGCATATCGCCAGCTTGACGAAGAAGGGTTACATTGTCGGGCGCGGTTATGTTATCGCCGAGGGCGACTGTGTTGTGGGCGTGGGCGCGGCGAATGTGGATGTTCATGGGCGCAGCCGAAACCCGATAATCCTTCGCGATTCTAACCCCGGTCATATGAACAGCTCTGTTGGCGGAGTAACGCGCAACATACTGGACAACCTTTCGCGGTTAGGCGTGAAAACCAAGCTAATTACAGCTGTGGGCGACGATGTATACGCTGACAAAATTCGCTCAGACAGCTTTGCGGCAGGCATTGACGTGACAAATTTTCTAACCGTGAACGGTAACCCGTCCTCAACGTATCTGTCTATTTTGGACACGAATGGTGACATGGCGGTTGCGCTGTCCGATATGTCCATCATGCAAAACATCATGCCTGAGTTTTTACGTTCGAAAAGCTCGGTTGTACAGAGCGCAAAGGTCATTGTCTGTGACCCGAGTTTGCCACCAGACAGTATGGAGTATCTGCTGACGGTTGTGGCCGCTAACAAGCCTGTTTTTGTTGACCCCGTTTCAACGAGTTACGCTAGGACGATAAAACATCTCATCAAGCACTACCACACAATCAAACCTAACAAAATGGAGCTTTCTGAGCTGACGGACAGCCCCGCCGATACATTCGCGGAGGTTGAGAGAGCTTCGGAGATATTGCTGGATAAGGGCTGTAAACGCGTTGTTGTGACGCTGGGCGAGGAAGGCTGTTATCTCGCTGATTCTGACGGCGTTCGTATGAAAAAGAGTTTGAAGCCGCTTCAGAACATGGCGAACGCGACAGGTGCCGGCGACAGTTTCACAGCGGGTTTAGTTTACGGCTTCATAAACGGTTTGGGCGTTGAGAGCACACTCGAAATCGCGCTCGCCTGCGGCATAATCGCTATCATGAGCGAATCAACAATAAATCCGCGTATGTCGCCGGAACTTGTAGAGAGAATAATCAGAGAACACGAATAAGGAGAAAAACATGGGATTTGAAAAGTATCTGGATATTTCCCCGGAAATCAAAGAAGCACTGGCTTCGGGTAAGCCCGTTGTCGCGCTAGAATCTACCATTTTGAGTCACGGTATGCCCTACCCTCAAAATATGGATTTCGCGGCGAAGGTCGAAGAAATTGTAAGGGCAGAGGGCGCAATCCCCGCGACGACAGCTATAATCGGCGGGAAGCTCAAGGTCGGGCTTACAAAAGACGAACTGATGATGATGTGTAACCCCGAGAATATCGGCAAGGTATCTCGTCGTGACGTTGCTAC
This sequence comes from uncultured Defluviitaleaceae bacterium, assembly GCA_964583165.1. Taxonomy (GTDB): domain Bacteria; phylum Bacillota; class Clostridia; order Lachnospirales; family WRAX01; genus CAZOVK01. Next base: position 42,701 of record CAZOVK010000009.1, read on the forward strand.
TTATCTAGCGACAGGTAAAACGGGTGCAACGACTGTTGCCACAACGATGATGTTGGCGGCTTATGCGGGTATTAAGGTGTTCGCCACTGGTGGTATCGGTGGCGTTCATCGCGGTGGCGCTGATACGTTTGACATATCGGCTGACCTGCAAGAACTGGCGCAAACCCCAGTTGCCGTTGTCTGTGCGGGCGCGAAATCTCTTTTAGACTTGCCGTTGACGCTTGAATACCTTGAAACAATGGGTGTTCCTGTTCTCGGTTACCAGACAAACGACTTCCCCGCGTTCTATTGTCGCACAAGCGGGCTAAAGGTTGACCACAACGCAAAAGACGCGACCGAAATCGCTAAAATCTGTTACACAAAATGGGATTTAGGGCTTAAAGGCGGTACGGTCATCTGCAACCCGATACCCGAAGCCTTCGCGCTCAACTATGACGAGATGGAAGCCGTAATCCTCGCGGCACTGGAAGATGCGAACAAAAACGGCATAAAGGGCAAAGACACAACGCCTTTCTTGCTCTCGCGCATCAAAGAGATGACACAGGGCGTGTCGTTCGCCAGCAACCTCGAACTGGCATACAACAACGCACGTGTGGCCTCAAAAGTGGCTGTTGAATTCACGAAATTATAAAACGAGGCGGCGCAAATCGCGCCGCCCCTTTTATTTCTTTGATTCCCTCCAATGGGAATTACTTATTTAGGCAAATTGCCGCCTGCCATCTGTCTTTCTTGCGCTTCAATCATCTTCTTGACCATGTAACCGCCTACATAACCGTTCTGAGCGCTTGTGAGGTCGCCGTTGTAACCTTGCTTAAGAGGCACGCCGATTTCGTTAGCTACTTCATACTTGAACTGGTTGAGTGCTTCACGTGCTTCGGGAACTGCCTTTCTGTTCGATGAAGAATTGTTGTTGCTCATATTTATTTCCTCCTAATATTCGTTGTTAGTGCAACCCGCGTTTTTTGCGCGGTGTTACAATAGGTATTATGTGCTGACAGGCGGTAAATAAACAGGTAAATTCTAATGTTTTTGTAAAATTTTTAGCGAATCAATTCGATATATAAGCAGTGGCGTATTAAGAATAGTTTTTTGGACAGAACTATTGTTTATTTTATGGATTTGTGAGATGATTTTGTATGGAAATATACACCAAATACGGGACTATCAAGGTGTTCGCGCTAACCCTTGAAGATATGGCAATGGCGCAGATTACACAATTCGCGAACTCACCGCTTGGTGAAAACGCGAATATAAGGATAATGCCTGATGCACACGCAGGCAAGGGTTGTGTTATAGGTACGACCATGTTAATAACCGACAAGGTTTGCCCGAATCTTGTCGGCGTTGATATAGGTTGCGGCGTAACGCTCGCACAAACGGATATTGATTTCGCTTCGCGCCTTAAAGAGCTGGACGAGGTAATTCGTGACCATGTGCCGTATGGCGTTAAGAAACAGAAATTTTATGTCGAGTATGATTTTTCTAACATGTGGTGTTGGGAACAATTAAATGAGAATGTGCGCCAAATGTCACAGTATTCTCTCGGTACACTCGGCGGCGGAAACCACTTTATTGAAGCCTATGACGGCGGCTATATCGCGATTCACAGCGGAAGCCGTTCTGTTGGCGAGGGCGTGGCGCGTGTTTACCAAAAATTGGCGCAAGATGCGCGGACGGATGCCACGCTCGACAGCGATTTGTCTTATCTACAAGGTTACGCCATGGAACACTACTTGCGTGACATGAAAATCGTTCAACAGTTCGCAAAAGATAATCGCGCAGCCATGCTTCGGCGCATTGTTAAGCACTTAGGCGGCAATGTGGTGGATGTGATTGAATCCACACACAACTATATAGACACCGAACGCCGAATCTTGCGCAAGGGGGCTATTTCAGCGAATGTCGGTGAACGTATGGTTATTCCGCTGAATATGCGTGACGGCATTCTCATTTGTGAGGGCAAGGGCAACGCGGACTGGAATTACTCCGCGCCGCACGGAGCAGGACGGCTATATTCACGCACGACTGCAAAAGAGTTGTTTACACTGGAAGAATACGAAGAAGCAATGACCGGGATTTTCAGCACGTGCATAAGCCGCGGCACCCTTGATGAAGCCCCGTTTGTCTATAAAGACTGGGAAGAAATCGCGCTGTGTATAGAACCGACAGCCGAGATAGTTGAGCGGCTAATACCGATCTATAACTTCAAAGCAAGCTAACAAAAAGGGCGGGTTAACCCGCCCTTTTATATTACTGTAACGTAGCCTTGTGTGACAGGCGGATTTTGCCGCCCTCGTCAATGCCCAGCACTTTAACCTGTATAATATCGCCCATCTTCACAACGTCTTCCGTTGCGCGGACGCGCTCTTTCGCCAGTTCAGAAATGTGGCAAAGCCCTTCTTTATCGGGAGCGATTTCAACGAAACAACCGAAAGTCTTGATGCCCGTGACCTTGCCTGTGTAAATGCGCCCGACTTCGGGGTCTTCGGCAATACACTTAATCATGTCAATGGCCTTGTTGAGCTGTTCTGACGTTTGAGCCGCAATAAAGATGTGCCCGTCGTCTTGCGTGTCTATCTTTGAAACGCCCGATTCGTCGATAATGCGGTTAATCGTCTTGCCGCGTGAGCCAATAATGTCGGCAAGTTTGTCAGGGTTAATCTGAACAAAGCCAATCTTGGGCGCGTAAGGTGATAATTCGGAGCGAACCTCAGCGATAGCTTCTTTCATAACGCCGTCAAGGATTTCAAGACGCGCAACGCGTGTGCGTTCGAGGCTTTGGCGTATGATTTCCGGTGTTAAGCCGTCAATCTTGATGTCCATCTGAATAGCCGTGATACCTTGATGAGTACCCGCGACCTTGAAGTCCATATCGCCGAAGAAGTCTTCAATACCTTGGATGTCTGTGAGCAGAACGAAGTCGTCACTGTCTTTAGCCGTCACCAACCCTACGGAAATACCCGCGACAGGCCGTTTAATCGGCACGCCCGCCGCCATAAGCGACAATGTACTGGCGCAAACACTGGCTTGCGAAGTTGAACCGTTAGAAGACAGAACCTCCGAAACCAGACGAATAGCATACGGGAACTCAGATTCAGGCGGGATAACGGGCAGTAATGCACGTTCAGCCAGAGCCCCATGACCGATTTCACGACGACCGGGCCCCCTACTCGGCTTCGTTTCGCCGACAGAGTAACTCGGGAAGTTATAATGGTGCATATAACGCTTGGTTTCTTCGGATTCGTCAAGCCCGTCAAGGCGTTGAGCTTCACCGACAGAACCCAGTGTAGTAATGGTCAAAACCTGTGTCTGACCGCGTGAGAATATCGCTGAACCGTGTGTACGCGGCAAAATATCCACTTCGGCGGTCAATTTTCTGATTTCGAATGGATTGCGTCCGTCTGGGCGCTTGTGTTCGTTGAAAATCATACGGCGAACCGTTTCTTTTTCATA
>CAZOVK010000010.1:0-43129 GCA_964583165.1 uncultured Defluviitaleaceae bacterium
AAGCCGGCAGAGCCTTGCCAATCGGTTTAACCTTTTTCAGTGCGTCTGGGTCGAATGTCGGGTGAAGCAGTTGGTCAAGCTGGCTCGGCTCAACCTTCAAAAGCGCTTCTTCTTTCGTGCAAAGCCCCTCGTTCACAAGGTCAATAGCAACCTGCAACGCCGCCTGCGCCGTGCGCTTGCCGTTACGAGTCTGGAGGATATAAAGCTTGCCGCTCTCAATCGTAATCTCCATGTCCTGCATATCTTTGTAGTGCTTTTCGAGCATCTTAGCGTAGCCGATGAACTCCGCGAAAAGCGTGGGGTTCTCCTGCTCTAAATCTTGGAACGGCTTCGGTGTGCGAACGCCCGCAACAACGTCTTCGCCCTGCGCGTTCATCATATACTCGCCATAAATCTTGTTCTCGCCTGTTGATGGGTTACGCGTGAACACAACGCCTGTGCCCGACGTGTCGCCCATATTGCCAAAGACCATGCTCTGTACGTTAACAGCCGTGCCCCACTCATACGGAATATCATGCATACGCCTATAAACAAACGCACGCTCATTATCCCACGAACGGAAGACCGCGCAAATCGCCTCGTAAAGCTGTTCTTTCGCATCAGACGGGAACTCGGCATTTTGGTTCTTTCTATAGATGTCCTTGAACATCTCGGCTACTTCTTTAAGCTCTTCCCACGTAAGCTCAAGGTCGTCATGCTTGCCCTTTGCTTCCTTATATTTATGGAACTCTCTCTCAAACAACTGTTTCGGAACGCCGATAACAACGTCCGCGAACATCATAATAAAGCGGCGATAGCTGTCATAAGCAAGGCGCGGGTTACCCGTGTTCTTAGCCATTGCCTCAACCGCCACATCATTTAACCCAAGATTCAAAACCGTATCCATCATACCCGGCATAGACGCGCGGGAACCACTTCTGACAGAAACCAACAACGGATTCTCGTTATCGCCAAACTTCTTGCCCGCCAAACTCTCAAGCTGAACCATTGCCGCGTCAACCTGTGCCTTAACCTCATCACTCATAACGCGCCCGCTAGTATTATAAAGCGTGCAGGCCTCCGTTGACACAACAAAACCCGGCGGCACAGGCAGCCCAAGCTTTGTCATCTCCGCGAGGTTGGCGCCCTTGCCGCCGAGCAGCTCTTTCATCTTGCCGTCGCCCTCGCTGAACATGTACACATACTTACTCATCTTCTGTCTACCTCCTAAATCTCAATGTTTGTATTGTATATTAAAATTTCGTAAATTGTCAAGAGAAATCGCGGTAAAAAAGGACACTTGGATAAACTTCGGATGGCAAGGCTTACACATATATTACGACATGTTATTAGCTGTGATTAAATTTGACCTTTTTTGGTCATAATATTGCTTGTCCACCAATTTCGGTTAAAACATTGACATTTGACTGAATTTGGTATATGCTATGAGAGGAAGTTGCCCCATGAAGTCGGTTAAAGAGGGAAAGCTACGAAGCATGTATTGTGTTATTGTGGGAGATATTGTGGGCTCGCGCGAACTGCCAACGGAAGTCAGAATAGCTTTGACGCTGGAACTTAAAAGTATTTTTGGTTATATCAACACAAAATATGCCGACAACATTGTGGCTGACTTTGGCTTGGTACGAGGTGATGCGTTTGAGGGGATAATGTACTCACAAGCTGACGCGCCGGCCATTATACAAATGTTGATAAAGCGTCTGTATAACATAGATAAAACAAGGATTCGTATATGCACTGTCATGGACTACCTGACGGTTGTCAGTAGCGACAGGAACGAATCTGACGGCGCCGCGTTTTATAAGGCTACAGCAGAATTAGACAACCTCAAGCAATCAGACAACGGTCATTGGTTTCAGGTTTCTTTTTTAACAAGTACATTCGCCCAACCGCTTGTTAATAGCTTAATAGAACTAATGTCAGCGCTGACTTCTCGTTGGACAGACAAACAAAGAGAAATAGTGTGGGCTATGGAGGACTGTAATAATCAACAAAAGATAGCCGCTCTGAAACTTGGTTTAGCGAAATCTGTTGTCAAAAAGCAGTTAGCCGCAGCGCACTACGATGCTTATTATAATGCGTGGAGAGGCATCGAACGTTTTATATTTAATTTTGAACATCTTCCCAATATTCAATCAGTTACCGGAAGAGGAGGTAGCTTATGACACTCGATTTCGTGTTCGTTGCCCTTCTTCTCGGTCACATCCTCGGTGATTTCTACTTTCAAACAGAAAAAATGGCGTTCGGTAAGGAAATCTCATTCAATTGGCTCATCTATCACTGTGTGGAGTATGGAGTGGTAATGGCGGCCATACTTTTTGCCTGTTTGCCTAAATCACACGCATTAGGCAATTTACTGGCTATATCAGCGTTGGCACACTGCGCTATTGACTTATTCAAGTCAGCCCTGTCAAATAGGCGAAAAGAGAGCAAGCTCTTAAAATGGATAAACGCACGTTCGATAGCCGTTTACCGATTCCTTCTTTGGGTCAAAAAACGTCTATATACCTTTGACCAACTGTTACATATAATATCACTTGTGGTTATCTGGCTGATTTTCGGGCAAGGGATTGTTCCATACGATTATCTAAACCTACAATTCTGGAATCTTGATTCACCATTCATTTTGGTTGTTCTTGGTATTCTTTGCGTAGTACGCCCCGTGGGCTTCTTAATCGCATCCGGTGACATCTGGGATTTTGGGCGCGGGCAAAATGAAAAACCGTCAGAGCGTTCTATCCGCGCGGGACAAATGATTGGCTATCTTGAGCGAACCATCATTTACCTGTTTCTGCTTTATGAGCAATACGGCGCGATAGCCTTTGTCCTTACTGCTAAATCTATAGCGCGCTTCAAAGAGATTGAACAAAATCGAATGCAAGCCGAATATTACCTTATAGGCACGCTTCTAAGCGTGGCTTCTGCCTTTATTATAGCGATGCTTCTCGGACTTTGCAAAATCACAATACCGCAGCTTGCCCAATAACGGGCAAGCTGCGATTTCATTCTATTCCGCAGGCACAAGCCCCGCCTCAATCTCCACCACATACACCACATGCTCATCATGCGTCGGATAAATCTTCTCATTCAGCGCGGTATCAAGGAAGCACCCCGCCTCCAGACGCTGAACGTAGAGCTTTCTCCCGATTAACGCCAATGTGCTCTCCTCGAAATAGGGTGTCTCGCCATGATGCGTTACGTGAAGCCCCGCCTTATCTATCTTGTTCTCATCACGCCCGCTGACAGTGCCCAAATAGCTCATTTCTTTCATATAGCCGCCCCCGAAGAAGCATAGGCTCATCGTGTCAGCCGCGTCTACAAACTCTTTTGTGAAGCGTTGTGGGCGGATAAAGACGAACGCGACCAGCTTGTTCCAGAGGTAACCTAGACCGCCCCACGAAGCCGTCATGGTGTTCACAACACCGTCCTTTTCTGCGGTGACGAGAAACCACTCGTCGGCGACAGCGTGCCACGGGTTTAGGTCAAGCGTTTTGATGTCAACAGGTTGAAAATTCGGCATAATAGCCCTCCTTTATATTATCAACAAATCTTTAGCCGTCTTGGTAAAGTTATAGTACCCGTTTTCTTCGACAATAATTATGTCCTCAATTCTTACGCCAAACTCACCCGGCAGATAAATGCCCGGCTCGACAGACAAGGACATTCCCGGCTCTAAAGCAATCTTGCAACCGGGCGAGAATGACGGGCGAGGTACGGCTATGCCGTGACCTAAGCCATGCCCGAAAAATCCGCCGAAGCCCGCGTTTTTGATATAATCCCGCGCCGCCGCGTCAACGTCTTCGCCTATAACACCGGGGCGAATGATTTCTAACGCAGCAAGTTGGGCGTTTAGAACTGTTTCGTAGACGAGTTTCTGTTTATCTGAACACGCCCCGACAAACACCGTGCGCGTCATATCAGACACCTGATTACCGATTTTCGCACCAAAGTCGAGTTTGAGCGCGTCGCCGTGTTGAATTTCGCGGTCAGACGGTACGCCGTGTGGCATGGCCGAATTGGGGCCGCTCAGTGTGATACACTGGAAGGCCAGCCCCTCCGCGCCATGCGTGCGCATGTAGACCTCGAGTTCCCACGCGAGTTCTTTCTCCTTGCGCCCTTTTTCTATACGCGGCAGTATGTACGAAAACGCGTCGTCCGTTATGCGTTGGCATTCGGCTATCAGTGCGCGTTCGGCGTCTGTTTTTATCATGCGCTGATTCAAAATCGCGTCTTCAAAGCCGTCACATTTCGACAGTTCAATCGGCGCAATTGCGCTTTGATACTTCGCAAACTCCACAACCGAGAGACTGCTCGTTTCACAGCCCACAACCTTCGCGTTGTGGCTTTTGAGAATTTCCGCGACCATATCTTGTGGTTTGCCCGTGAAAAGGCGCACGTCCATATGTGTCACTAGTTTTTGCGCCACCTCAATATAACGCGAATCGACAAGGAAGTACCCCTTATCTTTCGTCAGAATCACTACGCCCGCGCTCGTGTTAATCCCCGTGTAGTAATAGCGGTTCGCAGGGCTTGTGATTAACCCCGCGTCAAATTTGCTCGGGAAATTCGCGATAAATTTGTCTAAAGCTGTCATATTTACCTCCCTAAAAAGTTAGTTGCCAATCGGTATCTGCTTGCGCACGTTGTCTACCATATCCAAAACCACGCCCACGACCGTTACGCATTCGTCAACGCCACAGTCAAACTCGACCTCACCCCATGGGTTCACGACGAGAGAGTGGGCGTATGACACATAACCCGCAGAATTGTCACGCGCAGGCGAGGCGGCGGCTACGAAAATCTGATTGTCAACGGCCCGCGCGCGCATTAGTAACTCCCAATGCGCAGGGCCTGTTGTCATATTAAACGCGGCTGGCACGAACAGGATTCTAATCCCCTGTTTCGCCGTTTCGCGTATAAAGTCAGAGAAGCGTATATCGAAGCAGATACACACGCCCATAAGCCCATACTTCGTGTCGAAAACGGTTATGCTATCACCCGCTGACAACGTGTCTGACTCCTTGAAATATTGACCGTTCGGCACGTCTATATCAAACAGATGAGCTTTTCTGTGTTTGGCGATACACCTACCGCTATCGAAGACATAACACGTATTATACAACCTATCGCCGTCACATTCGGGCATTGAACCCGCCACGATAATAATACCCATTTCGGCACTCAACGCGCGTAAGGTTTCATAGGCATAACCGCCCTCTTCTTCCGCATAGGCCCCAAACACCGCCGTATCATACGGGCACAAAAACATCTCGGGCAAAACGGCAACGTCTATGCCCTCGCCCTCACCCATTCTGATATACCTGCAAGCGCGGCTAATATTTTCGTTTCTGTCCGCGCCTACTTCCATCTGAACCAGTAAGATTTTGAAATCGGGTTCCATTATTTCAACTCACTTATCTCTACCTGTCTGCCCAAACTCGCTGACATATAGATAGCTTCAAGTATCTGCGTCACAACCAGTGCCTGTTCGGGCTTCACGACTAATTCCTTACCAAAGAGAATCGCGTCATAGAATGCGCGTTGCTCCAGAATCTCGGGGTCGGCCGAAATTCCGTCATAATACGCCGCGCCCTTAGACGTCATGTCGGGTTTAATCGTCACGAGATGCCCAAAGTCAGCCGTGTTGATACGTAAACCGTCACGCATGTCAGCGCCTGCCCTTGTGCCGCAAAGCTGTGTTCGCCCTTCGCCCACATCTAACGTATTGAGCGCCCAACTCGTTTCAAGTATAATCGTCGATCCGTCTTCCATGGTGATAAAACCAAACGCGGAGTCTTCAACCGTGAACTTCTCGGGATCCCAATCGCCCCAGTCGTTGCCCATGTTGCCACATTCGGCGAGCTTTTTATAGACAGTGCCCGTGACAGCCTTAGGTCTGTAGTTGTTCATCATCCAGAGTGTCAAATCGAGCGCGTGAGTACCTATATCAATAAGCGAACCGCCGCCCTGCTCTTCTTCATTCAAAAACACGCCCCAAGTCGGCACGGCACGGCGGCGCACTGCTTGCGCCTTCGCAAAATAAATCTCGCCCAAGTCGCCGCGTTCACAAGCCGCCTTTAGGTAACGCGATTCGGGTTTCTGGCGGTTCTGGTAACCGACAGTCAGAATCTTACCTGTCGCGCGGCTCGTTTCTACCATGCGCTTTGCGTCTGCGTAGTTTTTGGCGAGCGGTTTTTCACACATGACATGCTTACCCGCCTGCATTGCGTCAATCGAGATTTGAGCGTGTGAGCGGTTCGGCGTGAGGACGTAAACGGCCTCGATACTCACATCTTTCAGTAGCTTTCGATAATCCGTATAGACCTTTGCCCCTGCCGCGCCGTATGCCGCCGCCGCCTTTTCGGCGCGTTCTTCTATGATGTCACAGAACGCGACCATTTCAACCCCGTCAATCTTTTGCGCCGCGGGCATGTGCTTGCCGAACGCGATACCGCCACAACCGATTATACCTACCCTAATCTTTCTCACCACAAAACCCCCTGTTTATGTATAGTTTCTTACACACCAGTTATACATAATCTGTATCATCTCGGCTTTTGTCATCTTTCGCGTAGGGTTCAGTAACCCATTCTGACCGCCGATAAGGTCATATTGATAGAGCTTCTCTGTTGATGTGACGATTTCGCCCGTAAGTTTGATTTGCGCATGGTCTGTGAAATCGTAGAGCGTCCGTTTTGTGTCGGGGTCATTGCTCTCAAAGAACCATGTATAGTCATAAATCAAATTGTCGATATGCACAAACATATTTTGACGTTCAACTGTCTTATTCAGGTCAGAAAAACTAATCCCATAGTCCGTCATAAACTCCGTCGCGTCGCCGGTTTCAAACAACCCCTCGATAAACTCGAGAAAAAATGACATGGTGAGATAATCATTGGCATTAAACCGCTCGCCCGCTTCGGGTGTTAACACGTCATTATATACAAAGAATGTCACGGCATCATAATACCAGTTTTTCTTATTTACATCGGCGTAGTTTATGCCGTCATAGTCACTGGGTACCTTTTTGAGTTGAATATTATCGTCATAATAATCATGGTCGTCAGAGTATTGGCTATCAAAGGCAAGATATATCATGTCGGCTATCAGAGCGTGACCGTTAGTGTCGGGGTAAGGGTTGATAAAGTTCGCCACACTCGACATATCGAAGTAAACAGTCTCATCGTCTTCAAACGCGCCGTTAATATCCGCTACCACAAGGTCAAAAAATTCTGCCACTTCGTCTATCGCGTCATTATAATGCTTCAAGACCTCGTCCATGCCATGAAGCCCGTTCACGCCGCTAAAGAAATTCGGGATGTTTTGAATAACAATTATGTTATACTCACTTATGTAATAAATCCCTTTAATCGCTTCTTCAAGGCTCTCGCTAAAGCGCGCCGCCAGACCCTCGGCCTGTTCGTTACATGCCGCTATCGCCTTGTTCGCGTCACTTATAGCCTTCTCGTCACGCTTTATAATCGCGTCACTAACCTCATTCTTCATCTGGTTAAACGCGGTGACATTAGACGTATCGACACCTTTGACCTTCGCCAGAGCCGCCCAGAACGCCTGCATTACATCATTCGTGCCGATATTAATAGCAATAAATCCCGCGTCGATAATCCGCTCTTCCTGCTCCTCTGTCAGATTCGCTATCTGTTCAGATAACCCCGCGGCCGTTAAGTCGTTCTTCGCGTAATTATAGAAGTCGATAGTCAAATCCTCTTCTAATGCGTCACTCAAAAACAAAGACATAAAATGTGTCGCGGGCAACTTTCCGCCCTCGCTATACCCCAAAAGCCCATACCCCGTTGTAAACCTGTCGCCAAACATCACAACAATGCCGTCAACCTCCTCCGCAAAAACAGGTAAGGCTAAACCCGTCACGCAGAGAGCAAAAACCAAAACCGCCAACAAAAATTTCTTCATTAAATACCCCCCAATCAAAGTAATATCAGTATACCATTAGTTGTATGAGCTTTCAATATTGAATTATTCTGTAAGAAAAATGACTTTTTTTATCGTATATACTAAAGTGGGTCACCTTTAGCGCAACTTACCACATCAGACTTGAATGGGAGGGGAAAATGTTAAACAACATAAGAAAATTCAAGGAGCAATTCAAAACCGCCGCTATTATACTCCTTTTGGTAATCGTATCATGGCTGGCACTCACCAAAGCGGGTCAAACCGCGGCCCCCGTGTCTATAACCGAAGAAGAAAAGCCCGTAATCACGTCTGATGTAATCGCCGAGCGCATCACAAATATCGGCGAACTGTCCACACTCGAATATCGTTTCCGCGACATAAGCGAATACGAAAGCGGCACAATCCCGTTGTTGACGAAAAAGAGCTTTAAGGTCGTTTATGATGCCACTGTTAAAATTGGTATTGACCTTGAAACTACCGAAATCAGTGTCGAAGAGAATCAAGTGACAATCACTCTACCCCCCGCGCAAGTCTTTAGCATAGAATTCGACTACGACAACCTCAGATTCTACGACGAGAAATTCGCGTTATTCAACTGGGAAAGCCGCGTTGATACCGTAGAAATAATGAAAAACGCCACCCTCGATGTCGAAAAACTCGTCAAAGAGCGCGAGCTTGAACAACAGGCGACAGAAAACGCCGAAACGCTAATCCGCTTGTTGCTTGCGCCGATTATAGAAAGCGTCGAAAACCCACCGACAATAGTTTTCAAATAATTACACAGGGGGAACGCGTTTAACGCGTTCCCCCTACTCTTCGTTTAACAGAAAAATTCGCTGTAATGCACCTTGCCCCAATATTCCGTCAAAACGGGCTTTCTGTAGTCAATCATATCATCAGGCGGGCTGTCAATAGCGAACCACCCAAGCCCCCCGCATTTTTCGGGTTCATTGACAATAGGCGTGCCCTCATGTGCCTTAACGAGAAAATATATATCATAATATGTAAGTGCGTCGCCACGACCTACTCTATGCGATAAGTGCACAAACTCTACATCACCCTCGTTGACCCTAATGCCCAGCTCTTCACCGCATTCGCGCACAACGGCCATCACCGCCGTTTCACCCTCGTCAACATGCCCACTGCCCGCGAAATCCCACTTGCCGTCCATATACCCCGTGTTTTGGCGCAACGCCAACAACACCTCCGTGCGCCCTTCCCTCTCACGCAATATAATAGGGAAAATAGCCGAATAGCAACATAACTTCATAAGTACCCCCACCTAGCTTTTCATTAGTATAAAACTATTCAATCCCATACCGCCCCGTGTTCTTATCCATGAAAATCGGTAAATGCGGCGTCTTAAACGTAAACAGTACGAACACGGCCATAACCGCCAGCATAATCACAAGCCCAACCATATAATTTATGCCCTTGCCGTACCGATAATAATGATACCCCAAAGACTGCCCGACCGCAAGCCCTACCAGCAAAAGAAAAATATCAATAATGACAGACTCAAACCCAAACGCGTTTGTATAACCATAAAACAAGAGCGGCACAGTAATAATCGCCGTCAACAGCGCAATGGCGGCCGCCGTGAACCACTTATCAATATCCAAACGATACTTCTTCCCCAAAAACAGATACCCCAACACCCACCATAATATCAGCGGTAAAACAATCAGCTTACAATGCTCCCATACGCTCTCATTCACCGCCGCAATTGCCCCGACAATCGGGTTCTCGCCGCTCCACTCATACAAAAAATGAAACAGACTGCCCGCAAAGAACAAAACGGGTATACCCAAAAAGAAATACTTCGTGCCCGACTTCACATTACGCCTCCCCATTCAGCATGTTTTATAGTAATTATACCCTATTGCCTTTGAATGTATGAGCAAATATGAAAAAGCTGTCAACTTTATGTGACAGCCTTAAAAATTGTGCTTGTGAGTCAAAAAAGCTAACGGAGATTATGTTTGCTTGGCTCCGGAGGCCCTATGCCTATTCGCACAATCAATAAGCTTATTATACAAATAGACATCACTATCACTAAAAAATTCGTTTGTAAATCTATCGATGGCAAACCATTCTACACCACTGTTTTCTGCTGGGCAAACATGTAATGATTGTTTATCATCGCACACTAAAATATACGCAATTGAAAGATGCAAGTGAACATTTACATATTGGTTCTTTCTGTAATGCCCATACACAGGCAAAATATCAATGGATGCTATGCTATTAAAAAATGGAGCGATACTACAAACACCGGTTTCTTCTTGTGCCTCTTTAATGGCTACATGTAATAAATCCGTATCTCCGTCAGCATGGCCTCCTGTCCAAGCCCATGTGTTGCGAATATTGTGATGCACCAACAAGACTTTGTCAAAGGAGGCGTTCATAATAAAACCCGAACTGGTTATATGTGCTATTTCATTACTTCGTAACAAAACATCATTTCTAAAACAATCTATGAAATGCTTTATAACTCTTTTATCCTGTCTTTCTTGAGCGTTAACAGGTATGTATTCATCTATTGCCTTTATAAAGTCCATCTTAGCACTTCCCAAAAATTAAAGACCTTTTTATATATCAAAAGCCGCCAAACTCACATTCGACAGCTTTCGACAAAACTATGACGGAGAAAGTGGGATTTGAACCCACGCGACGCTATTAACGTCCTACTCCCTTTCCAGGGGAGCCCCTTCAGCCGCTTGGGTATTTCTCCATGCGATTTACAAATTTACTTGTCTATTATAATTGAAGAAAGCGCAGTTGTCAACTAGAATTTGGTACAGATTTTATTTGAAGGCGTTTAGACTATTCATGTATTTATGGGTTCATTCAAATCACAACAATTGTGTTGACATATCATAATGTTCGGTCTATAATGTTAGAGTGAAAGTGCACCCTTAGCTCAGCTGGATAGAGCACAAGCCTCCGAAGCTTGGGGTCGCCGGTTCGAATCCGGTGGGGTGCGTTTTTTTGATAGCCGATTATACGGAAGGTAAAGCTGTGGAGTTAACACAGAATACAGAGATTTTAACGGGATTAGTGGAGAGTATCGTGTTTGCGAATGAGGACAACGGTTATACGGTGTTCTCTATTGAGGCAGGCACAGAGGAAGATGGCGTGTTGGTGACCTGTGTGGGTATTGTGCCCGGGCTTTGTGTGGGCGAACAGGTTGAACTATCAGGTCTTTTTGTCGTTAATCCGCAATATGGGCGACAGTTTCAGGTCAACGCATTCAATAAGAGGTTACCCGAGTCGGCGGCGGGTATTGAGCGTTATTTGGGTTCGGGCGCGATAAAGGGCATAGGTGAGCGGCTCGCACGAAAGATTGTCGAAACCTTTGGCGATGAAACGCTCGCTGTTATCGAGAACCAACCCGAAAAACTCGCTCAGATACGGGGTATAAATATCGAAAAGGCTAAGCGCATACAAGCGGTTTTCTCTGAACAGGCAGAGCTTCGTAATACGATAATCTTTTTCGGGCGGTATGGCATATCGGCCACAATGGCGGCTAAGGCGTATAAGAGGTATGGCGGGCGGGCGATTGATATTGCCAAGACGAACCCTTACCAGCTATCGGACGAGATTATCGGCTTCGGCTTTCGTTCGGCTGACGCGTTGGCGCGGGCTGTCGGAGTGGATTTGTACTCGCCGTTTAGGTTACAGGCGGGTGTTAGGCATGTTCTGGGCGAAGCCGCCGCGAACGGGCATGTATATTTGCCGCGAGAGATTCTGGCTGACGAAACGGCGCGTTTACTCGAGGTTGAGGCGGACGACATCTTGAGCGCTGTGACAGAAATGCACGTTGAGCGTGTCATTTGGCAGGGCAAGGTCAACGCATATGATGCCGAACAGCATGACGATTATGCCGTTTATCTAAACGCCTTCTTTTATGCGGAGAATTTTATCGCCAAACGGCTCATTGAGCTGTCACGCACAGCCCCCGATATTTCGGCGCAAGCCCGCGCAAAACTCGACAATTTAGACGAAGCGGGTGGCATCAAACTGTCGGAGGGTCAGAAGTTCGCAGTCTTAGAAGCGCTCAAACACGGCGTTCTCGTCATCACGGGTGGCCCCGGCACGGGTAAAACAACGATTATAAACACGATTATAAAACTACTGCGCGATAGTGGTCAGAGCCTTGTTCTTGCCGCGCCCACAGGTCGCGCCGCGAAACGCATGACAGAAGCGACAGGCGTTGAGGCAAGCACGATACATAGGCTTTTAGAGCTTGGCTACGGTGACGGCGACGCGTCGAGGTTCGTTTTTGGGCGCGATACCGAGAACCCTATTGAAGCGTCGGCGATTATCATTGACGAAATCAGTATGGTTGACTGTATGCTCATGTATAACCTTCTGAAAGCCATTGAACCGGGCAAGCGGCTGATTCTCGTCGGCGACGCTGACCAGTTGCCATCTGTGGGCGCTGGTAATGTGTTGAAAGACATCATTGATTCGGGGTATATCGAGGTCGCGCGGTTGCGCGAGGTTTTTCGTCAGAGCGAAACGAGTAGTATCGTCACAAACGCGCACAAAATCAACGCGGGCGAATACCCGCTGTTTCAGAACAACTCGTCTGATTTCTTCTTCATCAAGCGCGAAGTTTGTGCGAGTTGTGTAGACGAGGTTGTGACGCTGGCGACCGAGCGCGTTCACAAATACCTAAAATGTGACAGACTTATGGATGTTCAAGTCCTAACGCCCATGCGTAAGGGCGATTTGGGCGTGATTAACCTAAACCGCGTTTTACAGGACGCGATAAACCCCAAGAGCGCGAAGAAGAACGAGAAAACCTATCGGCTCGGCGTGTTTCGCGAAGGCGACAAGGTCATTCAGATAAAGAATAATTACAATATCGGTTGGCGCAAGATTGATTCACGCGGTAAGCTTCTGGGTGAAGGCACAGGCGTGTTTAACGGCGACGACGGCATAATCACGCGCATTGACGAGAGCGCCGAACTGCTCACTGTCTGTTATGACGGTGACAGGTATGTAGAGTATGATTTTACCATGCTCGAAGAATTGGAGCTGGCGTATGCGCTCACGATACACAAGGCGCAGGGCAGTGAATATAAGGCGGTCATCTTACCCGTGCATTCGGGGCCTCAAATGCTTCTAAGCCGCAATCTACTGTATACGGCCGTTACTCGCGCAAAGTCTATGTGCGTTCTAGTGGGTACACGACAGATGGTTTGCCGAATGATAGATAACTATAGAGTAATCAACCGCTACACGTCACTATCCGAGAAAATTCGCCGCTTTGGTGAGAGCTGATGGGTCTACTGGATTTGATTTACCCGCCGCGCTGTGTGGTGTGCGGGGCTGTGACGGCGAATCGGGCGGGCGTTTGTGCGAATTGCCGAGCGGGTTTGCCGTATATTGCGCCGCCATATTGTAACAATTGTGGCGCAACACAGAGTTTCTGTAGTTGTCATGGCACGCGGTTTCATTTCGACAATTCAATATGTGCGCTGTGGTATGAAAAGGACGTGCGCGGGATTATTTGGCGCATGAAGTACAAGGGCAATTACACAAAAGGGCAAGGGCTTGCGCGCGTTCTGTTCGAGTATTCACGGGAACGGTTTGACGCGTCAGGTTTTGTTGTTGTGCCCGTGCCGCTCGCCAAACGCCGCCGAAAGGAACGCGGTTATAACCAAAGCGCCATTATAGCGCGAGAGCTGGCATGGCTCATGGGTATAAGTTACAACGCGGGCTTTCTTAAACGTATTCGCGAAACAAAACCCCAATTTGACCTCAAAATCGAGGAACGCGCCGCGAATGTAGCGGGCGCGTTCGTCGGCAAGCGACGTGCCGACGGTTTAAACTTCATTGTGGTTGACGACATCTTCACGACCGGCAGTACGCTCAGCGAATGCGCTAAGGCACTGAAAGAGGTTGGCGCACAACGTGTTATAGCTATGGCCGTGTCTAAAACTCAGAAGAGGTATCACTCACAGCATGACAACGACATACAAAAATGACGGCAAGCCAAAGCCCGCCGCCAATATATCACACTAGTTCTGAACCCTGCCCAGATACTCACCTGTGCGCGTATCGATTTTAATGACATCACCCTCGGCAATGAACAACGGTACGCCGATTTGTACGCCTGTTTCGACTGTGGCGGGCTTTAGGACGTTAGTCGCCGTGTTGCCCGCGAAGCCCGGTTCTGTTTCAACTACCTTTAATTCAACAAATGTGGGCGGCTCGACACCGAACACCTTTTCATTGTATATAAGTAGCTTAACCAAATTATTCGGTTTGACGAATTTGAGCGCGTCACCTATGTCAGAAGCGTTTACACCCATCTGGTCGTAGGTCGCCGGGTCCATGAAATAGAAAATACCCGAATCTTCGTAGAGAAATTCTAAGTCTTTTCTGTCAATATGGGCGCGGTTCATCTTTTCAGACGGGCGAAACGTGCGCTCAACCGTGCTACCCGTGATTAAGTTGCGAATCTTAGCGCGAACGAAGGCCGCGCCCTTGCCGGGCTTGACGTGCTGAAACTCCAGAATCACGAAAATATCGCCCTCGTACTCGATTGTTACACCGTTTCTGAATTCACTGGCTGAAATCATCCAAAAAATCCTCCAAAATCTTTATATCTCTATTCCCCACGTTAACACAAAGCCCTCTTATTAGTCGTGGCGCGGGCTAAGTCTGACAGTTTCTGCCGCCCTTGTAACAGCGGAGATAATGTCAATGGCATACTGGCTTTCAAGCATGTGTACCTTTGTGTAGAGCTGGCCGCGCTTTGTGACCACATATTTAGGTTTTAGGTTGTTAAGCGCAATAGCCATGATGTCCAAGCGGCACTCCTCGCACGTGCAGACATCCATATCCGCAAGCACAGTGTCCATAACGTCGCGAACGGCAACCTCCATATAGTTACTCAGTTCAGACATAGAATTACCTCCCAAGAATAGGCTCTTACTATTATAAACCCACAGGGCGCAATTTGTAAAGCTTTTTTAATAATGCGCCGTAAAACGACTTTTCATTGCCTCAAAAATCCTGTACAATATATATTATGATGAATTTGGGGAGTGATATTATGAATGTTCGTTTAGAACAAAACGCGTGGCATGAGGCTAAGGCTCTCATTGAATCGGCTAAGGGCGTGGCTGTGATACCCGTCGGCAGTATCGAACAGCACGGCGCACATCTGCCGCTCGGCACCGACAGTTATGTGGCGATTGACCTCGCAACAGAAGCCTGTGAGCAAGCGGGAGCCGTTCTCGTGCCGCCTGTTTGGTTCGGCTGGAGCCCTCACCATATGGTATTGCCCGGTACGATAACCATACGCCCGAATGTTCTCGTTGATTTCGTCTATGACATCATGAAATCACTCAAACAGCACGGCATTAACAAGTTTGTTTTGTTGAATGGTCACCGCATTGTTAATGTCGTATGGATGCAGATTTGCACGGAACAGGCACAGCGCGAATTGGGCGTGACTGTCAAGATTTTCGACCCCGCTTATATGTCAAAAGACTTGGTGGATTCGCTGGGCTTTGGCCCCCTCGGTCACGCCGAGGAGATAGAAACATCACATATGATGCACAATCACCCAGATTTGGTACATATCGAGCTGGCGCAAGACAACCCGATTATTGAAACGCCCCTCTACTCCGTTGACCCACGTTATGCGCATGACACGTTGTGTTATGTGCCGTCTAGCTATGAACAGGCTAAGAAACACGCCGAAAGCCACGGCGGCACTAACGGTAGCCCGACAAAATCAGATGCCGCAAAGGGTAAGGTCTATCACGAACATCTTGTTAAAAACCTGGTTTCGGTCATACGCACGCTTCAAGAACAATAGCTAACAACAATGAGCGCCCAATCGGACGCTCATTGTTTGTATGACATTAGAAACGATAGTGTATCGCGCTTCCGAACTCCTCGATGACCTTTTTGTTCTTCTCAGAGCCGCCGTCAATGTTCGCGCTGTAGAACACGGGCGGCGTTTCCATGCCGTTGGCTTTTAACTTCAACACAACCTCGGCGACAATGGTATTGAGAATACAAACGCCAACAGCCGTTGATGTAGGCGCAACCTTCTGCCCCGTACCCGGGATTTCGATACAAGCGTCGCCCTTTTCGCCGTGGTTATCGAGTAATATGTCACATACCTCAAACAATCGCTTGCCCGAAGGGTGACGTGATGTTACGTCCTTTGAGTAACTCACGTTTGACAGCCCGATAATCGTTACGCCCTTCTCTTTAGCCGCGATAGCCAGCTCAATGCCAACAGGGTTTCTGCCGCTCACAGAGTGAATAATGAGCACGTCCCCCGCCTTAAACGGCACGGTTTCGGCTATAGTCGTGCCATAACCGACCAGTTGCTCCATACTGGATGTCAGCGTTATCGGCTGTGTGTCAAGCATGAGCGAACGCGCGAAAATCGGGTTAATAAGCACCAATCCGCCCGCGCGGTAGTATAATTCCTCCGCCATAATACCCGCGTGGCTCGCGCCGAACACAAATATTGACTTCTTTTCAAGTATTGCATTCGTCAAACAATCGACAGCTTGACCTATGCTCTCTTTTTCCTGCTGTTCCACGACATCAAGCAAACGCCTGATTTCATCTAAGTATGCAAAACCCATTAGCTAAGACCTCCAAATACAGAACCGATAAGCTTCGAGATTATGCCGAACAACGACAGGTCATTGCCGCCGAAAATCAACATCCAGTTCTGAATTGTGTTTGAGTATATTATAGCCGACAAACCGACCAATCCAACCATGAGAGCCGCCGCAACAATCGTACCGATAACCGCGCCGCGAAGCCCGCCCTGCCCCTCGCCAAGAACCGCCGCCGTGCCACATTCAAAGAACGAGGTGATAACCAGCGGAATGAGGATAACGCCGAATATGTTCGCGGCATTGCAGATAAGCACAAGGATAGTTGACGTAATCATCGCCACGATAAAGCCTATCAAAACGGCATTCGGGCGATAGTTAAAGATAATCGGGCAGTCAAACGCGGGAAGCGCGTTCGGCACGAGTTTCTCTGAAATACCCTTAAACGCGGGTACAATCTGGTTAATCAAGAGACGAACACCGCTCAACATAATCGTAAGCCCTGCGCCAAACGTAAAGCCCTGCTTAATCGCCATCATCACAAGCCCCTGCGCGGGGTCAACCATGTTCGGTATGAACAAACCGACAACAAGGAACATGATGAAGATAACAATACCACCCGTGATACTGACTTCACGGAAGAACGACAGCCCCTGCGGGATTTTCAAGTCTTCGGTTGACTTACTCTTATTGCCAACCTTGCTTGCGACAAAGCCCGAAGCCAACGCGATAAAGCCCGCGGGATGCCCGAGTGTGAAACTCTCGTCACCGATAACAGCAAATACGTATTTTCTCATTATCCACGGCATAATCGACCAATAGAGCGCGGCCGTTACCGCGCCGAAGCCGATAAGTAACGCGCCGTCAAGACCCGCTTCAACGCCCGCCGCCACGAATATAAACGGGAACCACCAAAGCATATGCCCCGTCAAGAAAATCGTTTTAAGCGGCGTGAACCGCGCGATAAGTACGTGCAGAACCATGCCGATAACCATTGCCAGACCAACATAACCACCGTAAGTAGCGGTAAAAGTCACATCATTGAGCCCCTCAACCACACCACCCGTTGACAGTGACGCAAACGCGTTGTTAATCGGCAGAATCGAGCCGACGAGCATACCAACGCCCGTGTCGAGTATAACCATACCGAAGGCCGCCAGTAACGCGCCTTTAATTACATCAGAAAACTTCTTTTTCTGCAACAACAGCCCAGCCGCCGCAATCAAACCGAGAAGAACGGGCGGATTTCTGAATATAGCATTTACTATAAAATCCATTTAAGTCACTCCTTCGACAGATTGTTTATTTCTTTTCGCTCAACATGAGCTTTACGGCCTCTCTGACCTCGTTTAAGTCCATGTACTTCTTCACGGCATAAACGGGTACGTTCACACTTGTTTTGATTTCTTTCTGTAGTTCGGGGCTGGTAAAAATCGCGTCACACTGCGTGCCGCGCGCGTCGTTGATGTCAGTGTTCTCAACATCGGCGCTAATCCCCAACTCCTTACAGATTTTTTCAAGGCTCATCTTCAAAATCATAGACGAACCTACGCCAAAACCACATACAGCCAATAATTTCATTCTTTCACCTCCTCGTTGATAAGTTTGAGGATTTGCTCCCTGTCGCCCCTTCGGAACACATCCAAGTTCTTCTCCTCATATAAAAGCTCCGACAGCGCCGCCAAAGCCTTTAGATGTGACGTGTTATCCACCGCCGCAAGCACGAGAAACACGTTGACGGGCGAACCCAACAAATCCACGGTTTCTTCAACCTGCAACAATGCCATGCTCAATCTGTTCACGCCACTCTTGGCGCTCGCGTGTGGCAACGCGAAGTAATCCGCAAGCACGATATACGGGCCATGCGTTAAAATGCTGTCTATCATGGCATCTATATAAACCTGCGTAATCGAACCGTCCTCTAAGAGCGGTTTTGCCGCTTCGGCTATTGCGCTCTGCCAATCTTCGACAGATTTTACCTTTCGTATGCGTTCACTCGTTAATAACTCATGTAACATGGGTTCATGCCCTCCTTTTTCGTTAAGACCGTAGATTGCCTTGAACAGCTCTTGATATAACCGCTTTTCGTCTTTTATTTTGGTGTTCTCGCGAATAACGCGCATTATCATTTCAAGGTCGAAACGCGCCCTATCCAGCGGTTTGAGTTTGCTCAACAGAAACGCTATGTCCGCTTTCGTGAGAATCGGGCTGATGACTAGCGCGTTTTCGACCTCGGGTATCGCTATTGTCGTTATCACAAAGTCATAAGTGCCCTTATAATGCCAAAATTCTTTCAGTGAAATGGTGTCTACTATATCTATATTGGGTATATACCTATATAACTGTACCTCAAGCGAGCGCGAAACCATGAGCCCGTTCGGGCAGACCAACAACACCTTGTTTATCATGTTGCGCCCGTCATCACTGTGCATCATATAACCGCCGAAATACGCTGTGATAAACGCGATTTCTTCGTCACGCATGGCCGTGAAGTCGGGATACTCGGCTGTGTTTCTGATAATACCCTTGACGATATAAAACAGGTACTCGTGCTTGCTCTTCACGTCATTTAACACCGCATTACCCACAGGAAAGCCGAATTTGATGCGGTAATACGAGCTTTGCAGATGACGTTTGATATTCTTTATGAAATCCTCTTCACGTGATAAGTAAATGGCGGTCTTCGCTTCAAATCGGTTAATAAGCGTCTTGACATATCCATCGAGAAAACTCAAATCGGCGTAACCGTTTAGGCTCGATAAAGACGCAATATACGCGCAAAGATACAACCTCTCATATTCATTCGCACAATCGGGCAAAAGCCCCCGAACACCCTCATAATACGGGAAGGCCCCCACCTCGTCCGCATACACAAACCCCGTTAGCACAAAACCCCTCTCTACGCGCCCCGCCACGAAACGCTTAAACATCGATAGCGAACCCCGCGCATGGTCTGTCAGTTTAATGCCATAGTTGTTGTCAAATTGTATTACGTCCTTATCGGATATATAACCAAGCCGACTGTCATTCTCCATGACCCGCAGGAAGATGTCCCTAATGACATACTCATCACCGACAAGCGTATATCCCTTCCGATATACCAGTTGTATCGCCTTAGCCGAAAGCTCCGATTTAATCTTGTCTATCGTCTGTATGACCGTATTCTTAGAAATATCCATTCGAGCGGCGGCCTCGTCGATTGTGGGCAGATTCCCCAATAAAATTTGATAAAGTATATAGTCCTTTCTGCCCTCCGCATCTTCATAAAACGCCGTCGCGCCCAACTCAGCCAAACATTCGGGCTTGCCCTCATATACCAACACGCGGCGGTCATTCTTCACGCGCCCAATACCCCTCAAAGCTTCGTTGATAGCCTCTATGTCATAATACAATGTTCGGCGCGAAACGCCGAATTTCTCTAAAAGCCGTTTGAGCGGCACGCCGTCATTCTCCACTATGTAGCGCAGAATCTGCTTTTCCCGAAACTTCACGTCAAAGCCCCTTAACCACAAATGACCCTCAACATTATTATCCCAAAAATATGAAAAATATCAATGCCAAAGATTTGCACAATTATTGCACAAAAAAGCCCCGCTCATATGCAGGGCTTGGCTTCGCTATATGCTCTCGGTTTTCTCCAATACAACACAAATCATATCGCCGCCGCCCGAATACTCTCGCCCACGCACGTCGTCGTAGAAGCCGCGCAGCGAAAAACCCATTGGCAGGGCTTCATCCAACAAACTCTCGCGCGTAAACACGGCATCCCAAATGAGATATTCGCGCGTATCGTTCTCGGTTATAACCACCGTCTGGTCAACCGAAACAGTCTGATTTTCATAGTAATGTGTTGCGCGCAGACACAAATGTGGCTCGGCACACCAGAAGCTGCCGTTTTTGTTGTATGACCACGTTTTCTTGTCATTACCCCAGTTCGCCCGCGCAGATGTGAACACGTCGAAGATGAACAACCCACCCATTTTCAGCGCACGGTTGACCTTTTTAAGCAAAACCTCTCGCATGGGGCGTATCAGCGCCGCATAATCACAGTAAATGAGCGTCACAGCGTCAAATGTTTCGCCGTAGCCCAATTCTAGGTAATTTCTATGTATATACTCCGTTTTGGCGTCTTGGCTTCTCGCATATTCTATCGAACGCGCCGAGATGTCAATACCCGTCACATCATAACCGCGCTCAGACAGGCGCTTCGTATAAAGCCCGGGCCCACAGCCCAAATCGAGAAGCCGCCCACCACTTGGGATAATCGAAGAAAGCCACTCCACCGATTCATCAATAAAAGCGGGGCGTCGGCTAGCCGCGTCTGTATTGGGGTCAAGGTGAGCGGCTAACATCTGTTTCGAGATGTGTTCGTCATGCCAAAACGGGAGTTTCCCGAGCTGGTGAAGGCGCGGTTTTCTTAATTGCTTGAATATCGCTTCGTACATACACACCCCTATTACTTAAACGGGATTTCGTT
Organism: uncultured Defluviitaleaceae bacterium; assembly: GCA_964583165.1. Taxonomy (GTDB): domain Bacteria; phylum Bacillota; class Clostridia; order Lachnospirales; family WRAX01; genus CAZOVK01. The sequence goes on from CAZOVK010000010.1 coordinate 21,013, forward strand.
AAACGGGCTTTTGCTGTTGCCAATAAAGAATTTCAAATGCTCTGTTAAATCAGAAGAGTTATCGCCGTAACCTGTCGCTCGCCCGATAATATACGCGGCAAGGTACTCGCGCCAGCTGTTATAAATCTTAGCGGCATTATCGGCGGCGGCTTTTATGTATATCCACGCTTCGTCCTCGGTCAAATAACCCACGTTCGCGCTATATCGCGCTATGTATGCCGTGCGCCCAAAATCCCACGCGGCAGTGGTGTTGACAGCCGCCAGCTCGGCTTCTGTGTAGCCCAGTTTGAGTAACATCTTTCGCGCCTGTTCAAACGCCCTAAGCGCCCTTTCAATTCTGTCAGTCTGTTGCGCGTGTTCTTGCTTAATGTATCGCAAATCGAACGGCTGTGAGGGTGAAACTTGCCCCTTTTTGAGCAGGTTCACATAGATGTCGTCGGCGAAAGGCGTGTGACCACTCCCATTAGACAGATAATGCGCCACTTTCATAGCTTCAACGCTGTCCTTAATGCCCCACCAATCGCGAAGCATCATCTTCGCCTTGCCCCTACTTATCGAACGGAGCTTAAACATCTTGTGACTCTCTCCGTTCATGCGTAACAGCACGGCCCCAAACGCAATGAACTTCTGTTTGTCGGGCGACACAGCGTATTTCTTTTCAAGACCGCGCATAATCATAAACGCTGACACAAGAATTAACGCTGTCGGAACAATACCGATAATCCCGACTATTATGACTATCTTTATTTCGTCAGACATAGCTTCAAAGTTGATATACGGGAGAAGCCAAAACATAAGCGCAATCCAGAAGCCAAAAATCAAGATAATAGCCGCAAGCATACGTCTTTTAAACATACTTCAACCCTCCGAATTTTCTATAACTTTTTCACGAAACAAACAATGCGCTCGGCTTCTTCAAAGCCGATGGCTTTGTGAAAGGTGATACTGCTTTCGTTGTGTAATTGGGTATCACTCGCAAACTCCCTGCAACCGCGGCTTTGCGCCCACGACTGGGCTTGAGCGACAAGCCCGTTAGCAATACCGTTAAGCCTATATTCGGGCAAAACGTAGATGCCCTCTAAATAACCCACAGGGCTTGAATGCGTGCCCTCTACATAGTCATGCCGTATACTGGCCTGCGAGAATCCAACTTCCAAATTGCCGTCATAGGCGACAAAAAACGCGTCATTCTCCGACTTCAATAACTCGACACATTCAGCGTAAATCTCGTCAAACGTGTGTTCGTCATACAACAATATCGCCAGCTTTGAAACGGGCGAAATGTCATCAGGCGTTGCCTGTTTATATTGAATCAACATACTATTCACCCTTCTTGATGTTTGCCGCAATCTTGCCGACAATATCGCTGTCGATAAACACCGAACACTGCCGAATCGCGTTCTTTATCGCCTTCGCGTTAGACGAGCCATGAGCCTTGACAACCAGCCCGTTCAGACCGATAAACGCCGCGCCCCCAACCTCCGTGTAGTCGAAACCCTTTTTTAGATTCTTAAACGCGCCCTTCGAGAGCAACGCGCCCATCTTAGACATAAACGTACTCATGAGTTCGCGCTTAATCATGTTCAGAAGCGACTTCACAAACCCTTCTGACAGTTTCAGAATAACGTTGCCGACAAAGCCGTCACAGACCGCTACATCAACATCACCCGCGGGTATGTCACGCGGTTCGACATTGCCGATAAAGTTGATGTTCGGCACGGCCTCAAGAAGCGGGTACGCCTCCTTAACCAGCGCATTACCCTTTTCGGCCTCTGTGCCTATGTTGACAAGACCTACGCGCGGGTTTTTGATGCCCTGAACGTGCTCCATGTAAAGTGAACCCATCAACCCGAATTGCGCGAGGTAAGGTGGCTTACAGTCCACATTCGCGCCCGAATCGAGCAACAGCGTATACGCGCCTTTCTCGTTCGGCAGCATTGTCGCTAGCGCGGGGCGCTCGATGCCCTTGATGCGCCCGACAATGAACAGCCCACCCGCCAAAACCGCGCCCGTACTGCCCGCCGAAACAAACGCCTGTGCCCTACCCGTTTTGACAAGGTTTAGCCCGACCACAAGGCTTGAGTCCTTTTTCTCTCGTAATGCCACGGTTGGTTGTTCGTGTGTTGTTATGACCTCCGACGCTGGAACGATTTCTAGGCGGCTTTTGTCGTACTGTTTGCCTTCGAGCAGTTTACTGAGCTCGTCTTGCTTGCCGACAAGCAAAACCGTTATGTCGGAGTACGCTTCGACAGCCTGTAATGCGCCGTCTACGTTAATCTGTGGCGCGTTGTCGCCGCCGTATGCGTCCAGTGCTATGAATTTCATGGCATACCTCCAAAAAAAGGGCAAACAAATGTTTGCCCTATACGTTGCAATACTATTCGGCTATTTTTACGACTTCGCTCTTCTTATACGAACCGCAGAACTTGCATACGCGGTGTGTAAGAACGGGTTCGCCACACTTCGGGCAAGCCACGAGGTTAGGCATAGCGATTCTGAAACTCTGGGCACGGCGCTTGTCACGGCGGCCTTTCGAGTGTTTACCTTTTGGGCATATAGACATGGTTTTACCTCCTTATCTAGCATTTCATGTTTTTTCGGAAAATGCTGAAGAACAACTTGTTGGGCTGAAGCGATTTTCCGCTAAAAAACCGAAATTGCTCGCTTATGCTATTCCGAAATCTTAGCGGGGTTGACTTTTACGCCGGGGCCCATAGTTGTCGCGAGGGCGACGTTCTTTAGGTATGTGCCCTTGGCGGCTGACGGCTTAGCCTTTATGATAGCCGCAAGCAGTGTCTGGAAGTTTTCGCGCAGTTTTTCGGAGCCGAAGCTGACCTTGCCAATCGGTACGTGGATATTGTTTGTTTTGTCAAGACGGTATTCAATCTTACCGGCCTTGATTTCTTTGACGGCCTTCGCTACGTCGGGAGTAACCGTGCCGGCTTTGGGGTTCGGCATAAGTCCCTTGGGGCCGAGCACGCGACCTAGACGACCGACAACGCCCATCATGTCGGGCGAAGCTACAACTATATCATAATCAAACCAGTTTTCGTTCTGAATACGCGGTACAAGCTCTTCAGCACCCACGAAATCAGCGCCGGCTTCACGGGCTTCGTCAGCCTTAGCGCCTTTAGCGAACACGAGGATACGTAAAGTTTTACCTGTACCATGCGGCAGTACGACAGAGCCGCGAACCATCTGGTCAGCGTGGCGACTGTCAACGCCTAAGCGGATATGGCATTCAACGGTTTCGTCAAACTTCGCGACAGAAGTCTGCTGAACCAAATCTACAGCATCCGCGACATCATAGAGCATACCGCGGCTGACAAGCTTTGCTTTTTCGAGGTATTTCTTGCCTCTCTTCATATTAACCCTCCAAAGTGGTAGTATCGTCCGGGTTTACCGAACTTCCACAGAATATATCTTACACCCCGGCAACAAAAGTTGCACTTTTTGTTGCCACCCCGCATAGCGGGGAACGGCGGCAACGCGCAAGGAACCGCGAATGTTGTTGCCGCCGTTGAAATTATTCCTTAACGACAAGACCCATCGAACGAGCCGTGCCCTTAACCATATCCATAGCGGTTTCAAGCGAGCCCGCGTTTAGGTCAGGCATCTTCAGAGTGGCAATCTCTCTTACCTGGTCAAGCGTGACTGTTCCGCATTTCGTTTTATTGGGAACGCCGGAACCCGACTGAATCTTTGCGGCTTTCTTCAAAAGGACGGCGGCCGGCGGTGTTTTCGTAATAAATGTGAAGCTCTTATCTTGATAAACGGTGATAACAACGGGTGTTGTGATACCGTCCATGTTCTTTGTACGCTCGTTGAACTCCTTGCAGAAGCCCATCAAGTTTACGCCGTGTTGACCGAGCGCAGGGCCAACGGGGGGCGCCGGGGTTGCTTTGCCCGCGGGAATCTGAAACTTAACTAACGCGACAACTTTCTTTGCCATTATTTACTCCTCCTAATTCATCACTTTCGCTACGCGAAAGCGCCCTTCGGGCGGCGCGCCGTCATGCGCGCTGAGTAAGTGGTTTATCGGAAAATCCTCCCACGCGGGATTCATAGAATCCCAAAACTACCATTTACATATTACATAATGCCAAAAATCTTCTTACAGCGTTTGAACCTGCGTAAAGTCCAGCTCAACGGGTGTTTCGCGCCCGAAGATGCTTAGGTTTACGGTTACGGTGCCCTTGTGGTTGTTTACCTCTGTGACAGCGCCCACAGAATCCTCAAACGGTCCTTCGATAATGCGTACAGACGCGCCGAGAGGGATGTCAATGGTTTCAAGCGGGCCGTCCAGCCCCATATTCTGTATCTCGTCCTCGGTCAGCGGTACAGGCTTAGAGCCCGGGCCTACAAACGCCGTCACGCCGCGCGTGTTACGCACGACATACCACGTGTCGTCCGTCATGAACATCTTCACAAGCACATAGCCCGGATAGATTTTTCGGCTCACAATCTTTTTCTTGCCGTTTTTTATCTCAACAGTATTAGCCACGGGTACGGCAACCTCATGAATCAAATCCTGCATACCGCGGTTTTCGACGATTTTCTCTATATTCGCCTTGACCTTGTTCTCATAACCTGAATAGGTATGGACAACATACCAGCGAGATTCCTCGCTCACAAGCTCACCTCACTTAACTTTGACGGCTAAACCAGCTTCATCAGCCACTGATAGCCCGCCATGAACAAATAATCCATGCCCGAAATGATAAGCCCGATAACGGCGCAGATTATAAGTACTTCGACTGTCTGGTCGATAAGTTGCTTACGCGGCGGCCAGACAACTTTCTTGTACTCGCCCAAAACACCCTTGAAGAAGCCCTTCAAGAAATCAATGAGGCGCGCAAACACATTCTTTTCTTTCGTGTCAGCCATAATAGACCTCCGCCTTACTTCGTTTCTCTGTGCTCCGTGTGCTTGTTGCAGAAACGGCAGTGCTTCTGTGTCGTGATGCGGTCGGGATGTTCTTTCTTGTTCTTTGTCGTGTTGTAGTTGCGCTGTTTGCAAACCGTGCACGACAATGTGATAGCTGCTCTCTTACCAGCCTTCATATTTCCACCTCCCCTGAGCTTACCTTTACGCTAAAAAAAGCCCTCACAGACCCAGCGTTAGGTTATCATAACATATCCTACAGATTTTGTCAATAAAGAATTGGGTTTTTATCGTGATTTTCAGTCATATATGTAACAAACTGATTGTGCCAGCGACCATTCATTTGTGTAAGGCTTTGTAATTGAAAAATATTACAACAGGTTCGCCGTATTGACCGAATAAGCAGAAGAAAATAGCCGCCCCTGCAACCTAACAAGTCCGGGCGGCTATAACTTTCGCAAAACGGAAGCAATTAGCTAACCACCTTGTAAAGTGGCCCGCAAGGGGGAGTGCCAACTCCCTCTTGTTTTATCCTAACACAACCATATATCTGTGTCAAGCGCATTTTTTCTACAACATGTTTCTCTTTATCTTTATCATCTCGTCGCGAATCTTCGCCGCCGTTTCAAACTCGAGATTAGCCGCCGCCTGTTTCATCTGCTTTTCCATTGCCTTAACGAGATTTAAGAGTTCTTCGCGGCTCATGCTCTCGGGGTCTTTGTCGAGAGCGGCGTTTTTCTTCTTCTTGCCCACGCTTGCGTCCATGGTTGCCTTGATGATTTCATGAACGGCTTTCTTTATTGAGGTCGGCGTTATGCCGTGTGTTTCGTTGTATTCCATCTGTATGGCTCGTCGGCGATTTGTTTCTGTAATGGCGCGGTTCATCGAGTCGGTGACCGAATCAGCGTACATGACCACGCGCCCGTTGACATTACGCGCGGCACGTCCGATTGTCTGTATAAGTGACGTTTCTGAGCGCAAGAAGCCCTCCTTATCCGCGTCGAGCATGGCGACAAGGCTAACCTCGGGTATGTCTAACCCCTCGCGCAACAGATTGATACCTACAAGCACATCAAACACGTCCATGCGCAAGTCACGTATAATCTCTAATCGCTCCAACGTGTCAATATCCGAATGCAGGTATCTGACCTTTATACCCACGTTTTTCAGGTAATTCGTCAAGTCTTCGGCCATTTTCTTTGTCAGTGTCGTAACCAATACCTTCTCGTGACTTTCAATCACGCGGCGACACTCGGCTATCAAATCGTCAATCTGCCCCGCTGTCGGGCGCACGTAGATTTCGGGGTCGAGTAGGCCCGTCGGTCTGATTATCTGCTCCGCCGTGTATTCAGAGTGGGCGGCCTCATATACAGAAGGTGTAGCCGAAACAAACAGCATTTGATTGATTTTGCTTTCAAGCTCGTGAAACTTCAACGGTCTGTTATCAAGCGCCGATGGTAGTCTGAACCCAAAGTCAATCAGCGTAGTCTTGCGCGAACGGTCGCCCTCATACATGCCCCGCGCCTGCGGAAGCGTGACATGGCTCTCATCCGCTATTATCAACATATCATCGGGGAAGTAATCGAGTAGTGTATGTGGCGTTGAACCGGGTTCGCGCCCCGACAAATGGCGCGAATAGTTCTCGATACCCGAACAGAACCCCATTTCGCGCATCATCTCAATGTCATAACGCGTTCTTTGCAGTATCCGTTGTGCCTCTAAAATTTTGTCTTGCGCTTTGAGTTCTGCCACGCGCTGTTCGAGTTCTTGCTCGATTGTTTCTATGGCTATTTCCATCTTGTCGCGCGAAATGACATAGTGTGACGCGGGGAATATCGACACATGTTTTCTAATCCCCAAAATTTCACCCGTCAGCGTGTCTACTTCTGTTATCTTCTCTATCTCACTGCCAAAAAAGTCTACACGGAAGGCCGTATCCGAATAAGACGGGAAGATTTCAACCACATCACCGCGCACACGAAACGTGCCGCGCTGAAAGTTCATATCATTGCGGTTATATTGAATCTCTACTAGTTTTCTCAACATCTCGTCCCTGTCACGCTCTTGCCCCGGGCGCAGTGATATAACCATGTTGTGGTAATCAACGGGCGAACCCAAGCCGTAAATACACGAAACTGACGCGACAATGAGAACGTCACGGCGCTCAGACAACGCCGCCGTTGCCGAATGGCGCAACTTGTCAATCTCATCGTTGATAGCGCTGTCCTTCTCGATATACGTATCCGAAGAAGGCACATATGCTTCGGGCTGGTAGTAATCGTAGTAGCTCACGAAATACTCAACCGCGTTATGCGGGAAGAAACCCTTAAACTCGTTATACAGTTGCGCCGCCAACGTCTTGTTATGCGCCATAACCAGTGTCGGGCGGTTGAGCCGCGCCACAATATTCGCCATTGTGAACGTCTTACCCGAACCCGTCACGCCCAGAAGCGTCTGAAAACGCCTGCCCCCCGCAAAACCCGCTGTAAGTGTGTCTATCGCAAGCGGTTGGTCGCCCGTTGGCGTATATGCCGAAACTAACTGAAACCTATCCATTACGCGATTCTCTCCACGCTTTCTACATAACAGGTCACATCGATGTATTTGTTGCTGAACGAAATGGCCGAACCCGCCTTGAGTTCATAAGTGCCGCGCGCGAAGTACGCGTAGTCAGTCTCTGTGCCCGTGACCTCGATTTCAAGGTAGATAACCGAAAGCCCCGGTTTAATCGCACGCGCGATTGTGCCGTCTGTTTTAGTCGCTATGTCAAGGTATGGCTCAACCCTCACGCTCTTTATCGCGCCGATTAACTCGCCGCTCTTTTTGTCGTAACAGTTTAGCCCCTCTTGATAATATTGTGCCGTGAAATCGCGCACGCCCGGTATCTTCACCGTATAAACCAATGTCGCCTCGCCCTCGCTTACGCTCGCTTTCGGCGAATTAAAGCGATAGATTGTGCCCACCGCGACAATCACTACTATAATTATAGCCATTAAATCTATGACACTTACCTTGCCAAAGAGTCTGCCGTTTTTATCTAACATAAATCCCTCCGCTAGTCCCTTGTTTCAATGCCAACGCAAAAGCCCTCGCTCGCGAAGCCCTTACCTTTGATATACATCTGTCCACCGACTTTGATGACCTGCCCCTCAGCGCGGATTTCGCGCTCATTCTCTGTGCCGCTCGCGCGAATGGTGAGCAGAACGCGGTATTGGTCGGGGATTTCTGCCTTGACGAACTGACCCGTTTCTTCATTATAAACAATATCATAATCGGGTATTGTCTGAACTGATTCGGCTGTGCCTAAATGAAAGCCCTTCACGCTGTCAGCCACAGGCGCGCCGATTGTGACCTTCTCGGCATAATCAGCCTTTTTATATCGAAACTCAACCGTATAAATTACCGTCTTGTTCGCCGCTTCTGCTTTGCCGCGGTTCAAGTACCAGAATGCGCCGATACCCACAACTATGACTAACGCAATCACCAATAAGTCAATAAGGTTGACAAGCCCGAACAACCGCCCCTTTTTATCCAGTAATTTCATGTTTCCCCTCCGTTAGCGTGGGTATTGCCGCCGCCAGACCGATAAACAGCCAAAACAGCAACATCACCCTGTAATTATACCACACATTGTCTGTCATACCCTGTAACAAGTAGCCCGCGAGCCCGCCGCAGATGGCGGCTGATAGCCCCGTCACTGCCGCGTCCGTTTTCTTCGCTACAGTGACGAACAGCCCCTTGATGCCTGTCAGCAAGTAACCCAGAAACGCCAACATACCACCTATACCCAACTCGATGAAGAGTTGTAGGAACAGATTATGCGCGTGTTGGGCGTAAAGGGCGTTGTATGAAAACCGTTGATAGACATAGGTGAACGTGCCCGTGCTGATGCCGATACCGCTGGGCCAATAGACCTTGAGCATGTCAAGGCTTGACAGCCAAATGTTTAGGCGGTATGCCGTTGAAGTGTCGCCTAAGTTGCCGATACTCATAAACCGCTCTATTATAGCGTCGGGTATGACAAACGGCGCAACCAAAAGACACGGAATCAGCAGATACAACAGCTTTTTATACTTCAAACACACGAACACACCCAAACCCAGAATCAAGCCCAGCCAAGCCCCGCGCGACATGGTGAGTAGCAGACAACCGCCCAAAACACCGAACACAACCGTCGCGGCTAACTTGTTCAGCCACTCTCGATAATAGAAAATCATCGCGAACACAACAGGCATGGTCAAAACGAGGTATTCACCCAGAACATTGGGGTTATCAAGTGTCGAATAAACGCGTATTTGGTTCTCGAACATATCTGTGTCTATCCAGCTTTCTGTCATAACGAACGCTCCCGTCAGCTTCTGATAGAACCCATATGCCGCCACCAAAAACGCCGAAACAGCTAAAATCGCAACCAGCGCAATGAGAAACTCCCGCGTTCTGACCGTGTTTCTCACCACGAAATAAATCAATATAAACATGACATAGAGCGCGGCGGGGTAAAGACTGGCCGACGGCAAAAACGAAAACGGCACAGACCAAAGCACCACACCTAGGAAGATAAGCACGAACAAATCAATGGGCTTAAACACAATCTTCATTTCGTCATCATACAAAACGCGTATAAAGAAGCTGAAAATCGTCACGGCGCAGATACCCAATACCAGCATTGTCGGCAACAGCGGTGTTAAGAGAGCGAGCGCACAAAGCCCCGCCTCTGTATGACGTATCACGACAGCGCAACCCACCGCGCCGACAAGAGCCGCGCCAACCCAAATGGGGCTGACGAACGAACACGCGACACCCGCCGCAATACCGATAAGCCCAAACAGAACAAACGGCGATTTGACTTCTCTTTCGGGCAAGACCACACCCAAGGGGCCAAAGAAACGCCCGATTGTCTTACACAACCAACTGCCGTTATAGAGGGCGGCAGGGCTTTGACCAATTATGAGCAAAACCACACCAACAACCGCCATACAAGCAAACAAAACCACCTGTGTTTGACCGTTTACCACGCGCAAAATTGCGCCTGAAATACCCAAGCCCATCAGAAACACACCATAAACCCTAAGTGGCATAAACAGTAATGTTTCAACAGCAAAAAGCCTTACAATTAGGCTAGAACGTGCCCACTCTCTCACATGTGGGCGAACACGCGACAATAAGCCGTTAAACCCACGAATCTTCTCTGCGGCGTCATTATCCATGACCAGACCAAGACCCGTCGGTTCAAACAGCAACCTATACAGACCGCTCCCGCGCCAAACAACCGTAAACGCGCGAATAACGCCCGACCACATGCGCCCCACAAAACTATGCGGGTAAAACGCAATCAGCCGCGCGTAAACATAAACGCAAAACCTTATAAATACACTGCCCTCTGTCAATGACACCCCTCTTTTGTATATCAACTCATCAACCTCTTATAAACCGCCTCTGTCTCCCGTGCACAGCGAAGCCCCGAGAATCTTTCATTATATATACGTACGGCACTATCAGACATTTTACTATAAAGTTCACGATTTGACCACATTTTTTTTATGGCTTCTGCAATGCCCCGCCCGTCTTTCATCTTTACGATTAAACCGTTCACGCCGTCTTGTATGAGGTACGGATTTCCGCCGACATCCGTAGCCACGGCGGGTTTGCCTAGGCTCATGCCCTCTATGAGCGACAGGCTACATGCTTCGGCATATGAAGCGTTGATTTGTATGTCCATGGCGTTTTCAAACAAACCCACGTTGGTCATAAATCCCGCCATGATGAGGTTTTTTAGGTTCTGGCGCTTAATTGTCGCTTTTAACTCGTCTTCGTCAGCGCCCGTGCCCGCCCAGACAATGTATGTGTTTGAGCCGTTTAATACCTTGGCGGCCTCAACTATATCCCACAAACCCTTCTCGACATTAACACGCGCGATAATGCCCGCCATACACGCGCCGTCGGGCAGACCCAAAGAAGCGCGAAACGCCGCGATTTCGCTCTCGTCCAGCTTTGGCACGGGGTTTGAGCCGTTTAGGACAACGTCAATCTTTCTGTCGGGCACGCCGCGCCCTATCTGTTGTTTGAGCGCGTGCGCAACAACAATGACCCTGTCCACAAGCAGGTTGTTCACGACACTGCCCATGTAATTGGGCTTATATTCCCGCGTTGTGTCGAGAACATTCATGTCGGTATGGCGCGTCACGACTATCTTTATCTTTCCGACGAGCCGTGCCGCCACACGCGCCGTCATACAGGCGTGGGTATGGATAATATCGGGGCGTTCAGACTTAAACAACATAACAAACGCGCCGATGCCGTTACGGTCGAAGCTTTTGTCAGCTATGTTGTTCATCTCAATCACTCTCACGCCAAGACCCAAAACGCGCTCTCTAAGCTTCGAGTTCGGCGGTAATACAACCGTCACATCAAAGTCCGTTTTGCTTCTGTGTTCGAGGTGATTCAACAACAACCGCCCCGCCCCGCCGATATTTGTATCAGAAATTATGTGCATAAGTTTTATCATTGTTCTTATTCTTCCGTTTCGTCATCAAAATCAAAATTATCTTCAACAACATTTTAGAACAGAAACGCAGAACGGTCAAGATAAAGGTTGTAATATTTCTGACATGTGTTATAATGGGGATAATTTTATTGTTAGAAGGTGGATTATGGAAGACAGCAATGATAAGTTTGGCTACAACGAACATTCTGAAGGCGAAGCCGCTGAAACAGACCGCGTTGACATACCCGAACCAAACGAAAGCCCAGAAACGGGCGAAATTTCTGAACCAAGCCCCACAGACGCGCCCGAACCCGAAGCGTCAAACGACTTTGAGCCAATCATTACGCCCGCAAAAACCAAGAAAAACGGAATCGGCACTAGTCTTGTCATGATTGGCGTAGTTGTGGTCGTTATTCTCGCCATAGCGGGCGGTGTCGGTCTTTTTATCACAAACACCATACGAAACAACGACAAGTATGTTCTGACCTATAACGGTCAAAAAGTCAGCACAGAAGCCTTGCGCCTTTTCACGGTCATGTATGGCGACAAAGACACGGCGCTTGAAATTCTCAAAGACTTTCTTATCATAACCGATGAGTTCAACAGCCGCGCGCTCACGCTGTCTGCCGAAGACGAAGAGAGTTTGGCGTCGGATATTGATTATCTTAATTCTTATATTGAAACACAGGGGCTTACACCGTTTGATATTACGGAAGAACGCCTGACACAACTTATGGCGCTCAACTACTATTATATGGCGATAATTGATGACATGAAAGCCGTGTTTGTGGTAGACGAAGATACATTCAACACAGAATTCGTAGACTTTAAGGAAAACTTCCCGAACTATTATACGGATGTTCAGCTAAAGTATATCATAACCGAAACGCCCGAAGACGCAGAAATCGCGCGCGCCATGTTGCTTAACGGTGACGACACCGACACGGTAATCATGGAGAAATCCATCTATTATACCCCCGAGTATGGCATTGAGGTCATTCCCATGACAGATGCCCCACTCGAACAAGAAACCATAGACGAGATTATGGCGCTGGATGTCGCGGAGTTTACGAATGTTGTTGACTTGGGCGGTATCTATGCCATCTTTATCGTAGATTCCATCACTGTTCCAACTGATGCAGAAATCGAAGAAATTTACCGCGAAATGTATATCGGCGACGAGGTTTATACGGCGTTTAACACGTTTTTGGATGAGCAGATTGCTACGGCTGAATTCAAAATCAACCAGTCTGTTTTCGACAAATTTGAGCAATAAAAAGCCGAAATTATACCTTTATGCCTTTGACAATTTTTTCCAGTCTGGTATACTGTAGTTGAGACTCTAATACTGTAAAAAGGGTATTGTAACATTTGTGTTAACTTCTCTGACCAAAATAGCACTTTCGGCTACAAGTAAGGTGATGTTATGTATAAAAACCGCCGTGTCGCCGTCATCATTGCGGCGGGCGGAACGGGCACTCGTATGAACGCCGACATACCCAAACAATTTATGAGGTTATGCGGAAAAACCGTGCTCGCGCGTTCGATTGAATTGTTTCAAAACAACTTTGCGGATAGTGTGACAATAGTGGTACATCCTATGTATATAGAGTTGGCAAAAAGTATTGCTAGTGGATACACCGCCCCGTCAGTGTTAGTCACCGAGGGGGGCACTACGCGTCAAGCTTCTGTTTATGCGGGTCTAAAGACCTTAACCGACGACACGGATGTTGTGGTGATACATGATGCGGCGCGCCCGCTTCTTAGAACCGAACGTCTGGCCGAGTGTCTTGAAGCCTGCCTGATTTCACGCGCCGCCATACTGGGCACACGCCCGCGCGATACAATAAAGATTGCGGAAAACCATAATATTACAACACCTGCGCGTGAAAATCTGTTTGCCGCCGCCACGCCGCAGGTCTTTGACTATGAACTCATCAAAAGCGCCCACAGCCGCGCCGAAGCCGAGGGCTTTTTAGGCACGGACGACGCTAATTTAGTCGAGAGAATGGGCATAACCCCCACACTTATTTATGGGGACTATAGCAATATCAAAATTACGGACACAATGGATTTTGCATACGCAGAATCGGTATTAAATCAGGCGTCTGACAACTTTTAGCAGATTACGCCAATAATCTTGGGGGTGTTAATGTGATTCGTTTGCTCAGAAAGCTACGGATTAGAACAAGACTACTCGTCACATTCGCGCTGGTAATCGTCGTCATGGGTTATCTAAACCTTAGGTCGATGAGACAGGCAGATGTTAGTGACGCCATTTATTCTAGCGGCATAAACAAGTATGACGCATTGATTATATCATGCGGGCAGACACTGAACCAGTTTATGCAAGTTCGTATCGACGCGCGCGATTTGCTTGCTGCGGTGGTAGCAAACAATACCTCGGCGATGACAGAAGCCGCGAAAACCGTTTCGTCCGCTGTCGCCACTTTCGAAACTACCTACAATGAGTTTAAGACGCAGGCCGAAGCGGCTCTTACTGACTCCGATGCCGAGCTTGCCGGCTTAGACAAGAATATTTCCAGTTACTTGGTTTCTCTAAACAGTATAACAACAACACTCATAAAAACAGACCCGAATCAAGCGCAAGAGTTGCTTGAAGGTGAGATGAAACAGACAGCGGCTAATATAAGTTCCTCGTTGTCAACCCTCACAAACACCTCAAACAGTCAGTTGCAGAAATTGAGTGACGAAGCCTCCGCCGAAACGCTATCTATAATGACCACACTGTTCGTAGTGTTCTGTTTGACCACCATTTCGGTAGTGGCCCTCTGCCTTGTTGTGTCAAGGTCGATTACCACACCGCTGTTAAAGGTTATTAGGGCGGCGCGTGAAGTCAGTAACGGTAATCTGTCGAATGAGTATACCAGTAAGAACATCGACGAACCCGGTCAGCTTTATAACGACTTCGGCAAGTTAGTGCGTATGTTCGCAAATATGAACGCCGACATCACAATGGTCAGCGATGCCATGAAAAACGGCATGTTCGAGGGCATGATTGATGTTGCCGCCTACCCCGGTGAATACGCGAAACTCGCCCAATCAGTAAACGACATTCATGAAACAACGAATGAAGACGCACGCGCTATTGCCGCTATGCTGGGTACTTTCGCAAACGGTGACTTCGAGCTTAGTTTCCCTCCGCTTGCGGGCGATAAGCGTATTATCTCCGACGGCTTTGAAACGCTTCGCACGAATTTGAACGGTATTGTAGATGACATACGTTATCTGTCAACCGAAGGTGGCAAGGGTAATCTAAAAGCCGCTATAGATACCTCGAAATACGCCGGTGACTGGTCGGAACTCGCCGACGGTCTTAACCACCTACTCGCGGCGTTTATCGAGCCGATTAAAGCCGCCATTGACGCGCTACAGAGTATGGAACGCGGCAACATGAACGCCGAGATTACGAAGGAATTCCCGGGTGAATTCGCTAATATGCGCGACGCTTTGAACGCCACAATGAAGACTGTCAAGAGTTATGTCGCCGAAATATCACGCGTTCTCAACGAAATGAGCAACGAAAACTTTGACGTACACGTAGAAATGAACTTCATTGGCGACTATGCGCCCATTAAGGCTTCGCTTGAAACGATTATTGAGTCTATAAACAAGGTGTTCGCTGACATTTACGCGTCGGCCGAACAGATTTCAGCGGGCGCGCGGATTATATCCGACTCGAGCATGTCGCTCGCACAGGGCGCTACCGTTCAATCGGCATCAGTTGAGGGCTTGAACGCCGCCGTTGAAACCATCAACTCGGGCAGTACAGACAACGCGCGTCACGCGCAAGAAGCCACAGAACTCGCGCAAATGGCGCAGGCAATGGCGGCTAACGGCCAGAGCGAGATGAAGAACATGCTTAACAGCATGGAGCAAATCAACAAGGCCGCACAGAATATTGAAAATGTCATTAAGGTAATCTCCGAAATAGCCATGCAAACAAACCTTCTCGCGTTAAACGCGGCGGTTGAAGCGGCTCACGCCGGTGAACACGGGCGCGGCTTCACAGTCGTAGCCGAGCAAGTACGCGCTCTTGCGTCAAGAAGCCAGAACGCAACAAAAGAAACGAGCCAGCTCATCAACGATTCTTTAGAGAAGGTCGGTCAAGGCACTAGACAGGCTAAGAGCACGGCCGCCACACTGAACGAGATAGTGACACAGATTGACGGCATAACGCGCATTATTCAAGACGTAGCTGTAGCCAGCTCAAAACAAAGCGACTCCGTGTCACAGATTCTCGACAACGTGGCGCAAATCGCGAGTGTCACAAGCACCAACACAGCCACAAGCGAAGAAGAAGCCAGCTCCAGTCAAGAGTTATCGAGTCAGGCAGAGGTGTTCAAGGCCCTTGTCGGGCGCTTCCGCCTTCGTAGCTCAAACGGGAAGCCCAAGGGCGGTATACATCAACAGTCACATACGTCAACAAGACCGTCAGCGCCACCGACCGTTCATAAAACGGCTACTCCTGCGGCTATGCCCAAACGTGCGCCTAGGGTCACCCCTGCTTCAACCTATACCGACTTACCCGCCAGACCTGCGGATTTGATTATTGAACCAACCTTGCCACCTGTTGGCGAAACGCGCCCGTCTAAGCCCGAATCTCGGCGCAAACCACGCCCGGATTCACCCGTTGTAGGCTCTTCGGCAAAACTTCCTGCTTCAGCGTCTGAAGTTTCGGTATTCTCAGACTACAACGCTTCAGACTACGGCAAATACTAAACACGTCAGGCGCATAAACGCGTCCTATGAGTGGCTTTATGACTAAGGTTAATGTTTCAGTTCGTTCTATAGTAGAATTCATGTTGCGCTCCGGCAGTATTGAGGCCGGAGTGTTTTCTATGTCCGCCATGCAAGACGGCGCGACACTTCACAAGCGTATTCAACGCGCAAGAAAACTCTGGGCTGAACAATCGGGTTTTGAGTTCAAGGCAGAAGCGCCTTTCTCGCATACGCTTGTTTTCGACGAGATTGAGTTAACCATCACTGGGCGCGCCGACTGTCTGATTCAAACGCCCAATGGTTACATAATTGAAGAAATCAAGACCGCGCGCGATATGGATAAAGCCGCCGACTTAGACAACCCGGTTCATATCGCGCAAGCGCTCTGTTATGCGTATATGCTAACCGAGCGCGAGAACCTAGAAACGGTGGCGGTCAACCTTGTGTACTCAAATCTCGATACCGAAAACGAGGTTGTCAAACCCATGGAGTATACGCGGGCGGGGCTTACGCTGTTCTTTGACGAGCTGACCACGGGTTATATCGAGTGGGTCAAGTTTGACGTATCGCGCAAGCAAAACCGCGACTCGACGACACTTGCGGCTTCGTTCCCATACAGCGGGTATCGCAAGGGGCAAAAGGCGTTTGTCATCACCGCCTACCGTGCGTTTGAGTCCTCGAAGAATCTGTTTTTACAAGCGCCAACGGGTATCGGCAAGACAATGAGCGCTCTGTTTCCGTCGGTTAAGGCACAGGCGCATGGGCTTTGTGACAAGATTTTCTATATCACCGCTAAGACGATAACGCGCGGTGTGGCGTTTGGGGCTGTTTCGGCGATGCGAAATGAGGGTTACGGGCTTAATGCTGTCACGCTGACGGCAAAGGAGAAACTCTGTCTGGCGCAAGGTCGTTGCAATCCGCGTGATTGCGCTTTCGCTGACGGTCATTATGACCGCATCAATGAAGCGCTGTGGGCGATACTTCATGAGCGCGACAATATCAACCGCGCTGACATCATTGAATTTGCGAACCTACACCGCGTATGCCCCCATGAGTTTCAGCTTGATATAACCCTGTTCACCGACATCATTATCGGCGACTATAACCATATCTTCGACCCAAACGCGTCACTGAAGCGGTTCTTTGGCGAGGGGCACCCCGCCCACGCGCATATCTTTTTGATTGACGAGGCGCATAACCTACCCGACCGCGCCCGCGAGATGTATTCGGCGGAGTTAAGGAAGGCGGATTATCTGTTTTTTAGGCAACGCAAGAACACAAATAACGCCGAGTTGTCGAAACACGCGGGTAAGGTTTATCGTTTGATTCAAGAACTGACAAAGCGATACAAAATCGAGGACGAGCCTCGCGCCGTTTCGGGCGATTTCATAGTTGATATGGCGAATGCGGTTGAGGCCTTTTCAGAAAAGGCAGGCGAACAGCTCAAACGCGGCATAACTGACTGGCCTCAAGCCACGGCTGACCGCTTCTTAGAAATATATTTCAGGGCGCAAGATTTTTTACGCGCCGCTTCGATTTTCGGGCGGGAGTATGCGGCGATAATCAGCGGAGGAGTAGGCGGCGGCGTTCGTCTTTATTGCCTTGACCCCGCCGCACAGATAGCCGAAAGGCTGGAGTTTGCACGTTCGGCGCTCTTCTTTTCGGCAACACTGTCACCGCTTGACTACTATCGGCGCGTTCTTGGCGGCGGCATTTCGGCTGAATTAGCGTCACTGCCGTCGCCCTTCCCGTCTGAAAACATGCTGACACTCGTTGACCGCAACATTCGGACAACATATAAACACCGCGAAACATCATACCGCGGTATCGCGCTTAATCTGGTATCAATGACGCGGGCACGGCGCGGGAATTACTTCGCGTTTTTCTCGTCATATGAGTATCTGAAACGTGTTTATGAGATTTTCGTAACCGAAGCCCCCGAAGTCCGAACCACTGTGCAACGCCCGGGGCTGACCGACAGCGAAAAGGAGGACTTTTTGGCGCAGTTCTCAGACTCGAACACAGAAGCGTTTCTGGCGTTCGCGGTCATGGGCGGGATTTTCGGCGAGGGGATAGACTTACCCGGGTTAAAGCTCATTGGCGTGGCTGTTGTGGGTGTCGGTTTACCCCAGATATGCCTTGAACGCGATTTGTTGAGCCGTTACTACGAAAACGCTGACGGCGCGGGTTTTGCGTATGCATATGTCTATCCTGGCATGAACAAGGTTTTGCAGGCGGCGGGGCGGCTTATTCGCACAGAAACGGACAGGGGCGTTGTGTTGCTTATGGACACGCGCTATGGGTTACATGAGTATCGAAAATTATTACCCGCGCATTATAACGTGACAGAGGATATCGACACGCTGAAAGACTTCTGGCAATAGAAAACACGGGCTGCTTTTCCGACTTCAACTAAGCTGAAAACTACTTGGGGAAACCGTTCGTCTTATACACGTTACCGCCTTTTGTGACCCACATGGCGTTCACGTCCTCCAAGGCTTCAATGAGCGCTCTCCCCTGCTCATAATCCATGCAGAACAGGGCGGTTGACAGCGCGTCCGCAAGCCCCGAGTCACGCGTGGCCACAGTAACGGATGAATAAATGTCGGCGGGGTATTTCGTTTTGGGGTTTATGATATGGCAATAACGCGTTCCCGAAAACTCTACATATCGCTGATAATCACCGCTTGTCACGAGTGAATAACCCGCCGCGAGTTTCACGCTCACAACCTCTGATGAATCGCTAGTTTTAATGCCGACATTCCATGTGTTAGAGTTTTGGGCTAGACCTACGGTTTTTATGTTCCCACCCGCGCTTATAACGAAGCCCGAAAAGCCCTCGCGTTCGGCCGCTTGTGCGGCGCGCTCTACAGCGAAGCCCTTGGCAATCGCACCAACGTCAAGGCGGGCTTTACTGTCGGTCAAAAATGCCGTTTTATTCTGTCTGTCTATAATCAAGTTATCAATTGAAGTATGTGACGCGGCGTTTTCCAAAGTTTCATCCGTTGGCAACCCCACGGACTCATTGCGAAAATCTGCCCAGGCGTCTGTAAGAGCACCCAGCGCAATATTGGTATGCCCGTCAGTCAACTCATACATCTCTTTTGAATACTCCAGAAAATCCAACAAATCATCATCCACAACCACAGGCTTAATACCTGCGTTGTCGTTTATGGTCTTTATATTATTTAACCCGTCATAGCCCTTGAACCCATCACAAAGCCTATGCCAGCGCTCGAGTTCGTTAAAAACCGTCAGCGCCATGCCGTCAAAGTCGCTACTCTTCTTTGTGTAACCCACCATAGACACTACGGTATCAAACAGGTCAATTCTCCCCGTTTCATACCTGTTATACTCATTCGGTGTCAGCCCGATAACCAACACGGCCACAACAGCCAGTATCATTAACACAGTCGCTATTTTATTCTTCATAATATCTTCCCAAATGTTTTATTAAGTATCGGCAACAGCAGTTTCAGCAGTGTGCCGCTCGCGAAACCCGCCGCCGCCCCAAACAAGACCAGCAAAGGCAGGTAGAGCGACAATAAAAACGTCAGATTCGCGAATAATATACAGATAGTCAATAGTTGCGCCATATTAAACGTGATTGCCCCGATTATGCTGACGAGTATCACATCTGTGCGTTCGCGCCCGAAAGCCTTGAACACAACCGCCATAACGAGCACCGCGCTGATTGAACCCGCGCCGCTCATAATCCAAGACACACCACCGCGCATCAAGAAAACAAAGAATGCTTTTGCCACAGCCAACATGAGCGCCTCACGCATACCCAAAAACACGAGGCAATACATAACAGCGATATTTGCAAGCCCCAGTTTTGCGCCGGGTGGCAAAAACGCCAGCGGTGGCAAACCCGCCTCAAACACCGATAACACGAGCGCCACCGCGAAAAACAGCCCCAACAGCGACACACGCCGCGCGGGGTTCAGCTTGTTCGGCTTGAGTTTCATCTTACTTTCCTTCAACTTAACGCTTTCTCAAATCATACACCATCAGGTATTCTTCATCCAACTCGTCAATAATTGAGAACCCAACAGCCAAATACATCTTGACGGCGTAGTTGTCTTTCTGGACGGCTAAAGAGGTTTTCTCATACCCCTTAGCCTTTAACAAATCAAGCATGGCATTCATCAGCGCAGTGCCTATACCCAGCTTTTGATAACCCTTTTTAACGGATATCGCAAACTCGGGCGTTCTGCTGTCTATATGCCCGAAGCCCTTGACACTGCCGCCCAGAATCCGTACCCAAACAGCCCCAATAACTTGATTGTCAGATTCGGCTACAAGGCAGTGGTCATCTGCTTTTCCGAAGTTTTCTATATAAACATACAACGCGGGCTCAAAAATGACCTCTCGCGGCAATGGGTGTTCAGTGTCGCGCTGAAAGATTGCCCCATACAAAAAGTCTTCAAGCAGGTGTAATTCTTCGTTTTGAATCGGTCTAATTGAATACCTCATGTCTACCTCGCTAGAGCGTCATTTTGACCGCCTTCACCCCGAACCTTAACCCACACGCGGTTCGGCAAACACGCCGCCATATCGCCGTCACGCTCGAGCCAACCCGCCTTTACGCAGATTTGGTCGGGGCAGTCAGATTCGTAAAATCGGATTTTACCCTCGCGCACCTCATAGAACACATTCGGCGCGTCTGCTATCGGATATATCCCGTCTGTTTCATTCGACAAATTAGACGTCAAGACGCGGTTATTGTCATAATAGATATCGGCATAATAAGCGCCGCCCCGCGCAAATAACAGTAGCGCAAGGGCGGCGGTTATAATCACCATGATAATAATAAAAAGCAGTCTATTCGGTTTCAGTGTTATTCTCTGCCTCTGTAGTTTCTTCGTTTTCCTCGGTTGCGGGCACTATGTTTTCTTCGTGAATGAAGTAAACAATGCCGTCGTCCTCGTCGTCGATGTCGAAACGGACGTGCTCATCATCCATGATGAACTCGTCAAGCCAATCTTCTTCGGCTAAAGTTTCAGCAAGCTCTTCTTTTAGGCTCAACAGACGGTTTTCGAGTTTGCCAATCTTCTTGCGCAGGCGGCGTTCACGGCGCGAAACAGTGCGAACTTCGTCGGCACAACTGCCACATTCGCATTCAGCGTCTTCGCAGAACTCCTCGTCGCTCTCGTCATCGTTCTCATAAAGAAACTCTTCGTCCTCAATCCACTGTTCGTTTCTCCCGCGTGATTTCAGCTTCTTGATAATGACAACAGCCGCTACGGCTACGGCGGCTACCGAAAGAACAATCGCCACAACCGTCATTACCGTGGATTTGCGCCTCTTCATTGATTCGACGAGTTTCTTTAATTCCATTACTGTGATGTCGTTCATCCCCAAATACCTCCCCAAATTTAACCCTTTTTCATCGCGTCATACTCCCTGCAAGCCTTTAACATTATCTGCTTTTCGTCGTGAAACTTCAGCAGATGATAGGCTTCGTGGCGCTTATAATAGCCGCCGTCCGCAAAAAACTCCTCTGATTGCGGTTTACAAAAGAAAGAATCCGCTACCATGAGATACCAATGAACGGTTTTGTTGATGAGAGAATCGAGTGAGCGAAAGCTATATTGCGTTTTGCCCAGATATTTGATTATCCGCGCGTTCACACCCGCCTCCTCGCGTACCTCCCGCAATGCCGTCTGTTTGAAACTCTCGCGCTTCTCAACCGTGCCTTTTGGCAACACCCAGCCGATATAACGCCCGTTCTGGTTCTTATATAGTAGAAGGATTTTCCCTTTGTGGATGATAACGCCGCCGCAACTTACCGCGTCAGATACGTTCATACTCGCGACTTCCCTCTTGGTATTCATCATTTGTCCCATTCATTATACAGTCCCTCCACAAAATTTTCAAGTCACTTTTGGCAACTTATACAAATTTTTTCTCGCGCCTAAACGGAGAGGCCAGTATGTGCTTCTTCATCTTCTTGAAGCCCGTGAAGTAGAGATAACCCGCGAACGGTACAAATATGAACAT
>CAZOVK010000011.1:0-42399 GCA_964583165.1 uncultured Defluviitaleaceae bacterium
TAATTGCAACCAATGAAATGCTCGAAATTCAGCATATAAATGACGCGGCTTTACGTATGTTAGGATTGAGATGCAAAAACGACGTCATAGGCGGTCAGGTCATACGCATCTTAGACGTTGAGAACTTCTATGAGGTTCAAGACGGCGGCACGGTTCAAGACCGCCGCATTTACCTCGCGGAGTACGAAAAGCATGTGGAGCAGACGATTATCTATGACAAGGAATACCACATGTTCATCTGTATCATGCGCGATATAACGGCCGAAGAGAAGGAACGCGCTAAGAAAGAGCGCTTTAGTAAAGAAACTATCGCCATAACTGACGAAGTAGTAGAGAAGCAGATGCGCGTTGTTCAAGAAATAGCGTTCTTACTCGGCGAAACTACGGCCGAAACAAAGGTTGCATTGACTAAGTTGAAGGAGTCTTTGCGGCATGAATAGGTTATGTTGTGAAATAGGTACGGTCAGCATCAACAAGTTTGGCGAACAGCTCTGCGGTGACCATGTAGAGATTCTGACGGAGGACGAAAACTCGGTTATAGCCGTTCTGGCCGACGGTATGGGTAGTGGCGTTAAGGCTTGCATACTCTCAACTCTCACGTCAAAGATACTCTCGACCATGTTGGCGCAAAACGTAGACGTTGTTGAATGCGTGCGAACGGTTGCGGCGACTTTGCCCGTGTGTTCTGTGAGGGGTGTGGCGTACTCTACATTTACTGTTATCAGAATCATTAAAGGCGAACGCGCCGAAATAATAGAATACGACAACCCTCATACAATTCTTATCAGAAACGGAAAGAATGTTGAACTACCGCGTGAAATCATGGTAGTGGACGGGAAGCAGATAACGAAGTCTGTTATTGCTGTTCAAGAAAATGACGTGTTCATGGCGTTAAGTGACGGCGCGATTCACGCGGGCGTTGGCAACAAGCTGAACTTCGGTTGGCAAAGAGAAGACATCGTAGACTTTCTCGAGCGCATCTATGATGCGGGTTTCACGGCGAAAACCCTTGCGACAGTGCTTGTTGAGGAATGTAATAAGCTTTACGGCAATCAGCCGGGCGATGACACGACGGCTTGCGCGCTGAAAATCCGCGTGAGAGAGCCGATGAACCTCATGATTGGCCCCCCGTCAGACCCCGACGATGTTTCCAGAATGATGTCTTTGTTCTTCGGTAAGATGGGCAGGCATATAGTTTGTGGCGGCACGACTTCAAGCTTGGCTTCTGACTTCTTGGGCAAGCCCATGAATATAGATTTGAGCTACTTTGACCCAGAGATACCCCCTACCGCAAAGATTGAGGGCGTTGACTTGGTGACAGAGGGCGTTATAACGATTAGCAAGGTGCTTACATACGCGCAAAACTATCTGGCAGACAACGAGCAGTACACAGAATGGAGCTATAAGAAGGACGGGGCGTCGCTTATCGCCAAATACTTGTTTGAAGAAGCGACAGACATCAACTTTTTTGTAGGCAGGGCGATAAACCCCGCCCACCAGAACCCGAACTTGCCCATTGGCTTCAACATAAAGATGGGGCTCGTGTCTGAGCTCGCGGAATGTCTTAAAAAGATGGGGAAGCGCATAAAAGTAAGCTACTTTTAACATAGATGCAAAATAGGAGGATACATGCGTAAATTTGACACAAAGGTGCAGGAGTTGAAATACTCCGTTTTAAGAGAGGTTGGACGACTGGCTTGGGAAAACAGCTTGCTTGAAAACATAACGGACATACCCAAAACCATTATCAGTGGCAAAACGCCGACCATGCGCTGTTGTGTTTACAAGGAAAGAGCGATTGTCGCCGAACGCGTGAAGCTTGCGCTGGGTGGCGACAAGAGCAATCCCAATGTAGTTGAGGTTATAGATATAGCTTGTGACGAGTGCCCCGTGGGTGGGTATGAAGTCAGTGAAGCTTGCCGCGGTTGTATCGCGCATAGGTGCGAAACGGTTTGCAGACGTGGCGCAATCACTTTTGATAAGCATCAAAAGGCTCAGATTGACAAAGAAAAATGCGTTGAATGCGGCTTATGCGCTAAGGTTTGCCCATACAGCGCGATTGTCAATCGTATGCGCCCATGCGAAAACGCGTGCAAGATTAAGGCCATCAGCATGAATGAGGAAAAGGCGGCGAGTATCGATAACGACAAGTGTATCGCGTGCGGCGCGTGCGTGTATCAATGCCCGTTTGGCGCAATTATGGATAAGAGTTTTATCATCAATGTCATTGATATGATTAAGAAGAGCGAAAACAACACCGCATACAAGGTTTATGCCGTTGTCGCACCGTCTATTTCGAGTCAGTTTGTATACGCTAAGTTAGGGCAGGTTATCAGCGGTATTAAGGGTCTGGGTTTCTATAACGTCATTGAAGCCGCGCTCGGTGCTGATATGGTGGCGTATGAAGAAGCCAAGGAGCTTGCCGAAAAGGGCTTCCTCACTAGCTCTTGTTGTCCCGCGTTTGTGAGTTATGTCAAGAACGAGTTCCCACAACTGGCGGACGCAGTGTCACACAATCTGTCACCGATGGCAACTGTGGCGCGTTACATAAAACAGACAGACCCGACGGCAAAGATTGTGTTCATCGGTCCTTGCACGGCGAAAAAACAGGAGTTTCAACTAGCCGAGGTTCGCCCTTATATCGACAGTGTCATAACATTCGAGGAGTTGCAAGCCTTGTTCGATAGCAAGGGCTTAGATATTACGACGCTTGAAGATGATGTGCTCGACAATGCGTCATACTACGGTAGAATTTTCGCGAGAAGTGGCGGGCTAAGTGATGCCGTAAGGCAAGGTCTTAGCGAGCACGGTATTACGGACTTCGATTACAAACCAGTTGCCTGTGACGGCATTGAAGCGTGTCGCGTGGCATTACTTCGCGCCAGCAAGAACGCGCTTGATGGCAATTTCATTGAAGGTATGGCATGTAAAGGTGGTTGTATCGGCGGCGCTGGTTGCCTGACCCACGGCGAGAAGAGTAAGGCAGAAGTCGATAAGTATGGCAAGGAAGCGTATGAGAAGACGATAACCGACGCGATTGCGTTAACACGTCTGCAATAGAAGCATAGGCATGAAAAAACCGCCCTATGGCGGTTTTTTTCATGTCATAAATTCGCCTAAATGCCGCTGAAGTCGTTTTGACCGGACTTCAATAGTTCATCAGCCATTTCTTCACCGAATTTTTCGGCGAACGTGTCAATGACTTGCGAAGACAACCTATAGCCCTTTGCGCCATAGATAGAAATCATACAATCTGAATAAGCGCGGAAGACATGGGCACAGTGATAGCCGAAATTCTTCAAGTTCGCGGGGTTCTTTTCACCGAAAGTCGCGTCCTTATCGAGTTTGGCGCAAACATGGGTCTGTATGCAACAGTCCGTGTCGTGAAGAGTTTGGCTCACAATAAACGCCAACTCCGGGTTGAAGCCCCGAGCTATACTCACATCTAAATCGGCGCAATAGTCACGCGCCCCGTCATACAAATTCATCTCGTGATAGACATCAGCCCACGGACACCTCAACACCCGGTATGTATAGTTTTCGGCGGCTTCGACAACCTCTTTACTAGCAATGCCATTCAAAGACTCAATGTAATTGTCAGTAAACGCCCACTCGCCATAATACCTATAAGCCGCGAAGTCAAGTTCATGACCATCACGGATAGCGCGTTGAGCCATGCGCTGGCCGCGTGTTTCGGCGTACCGCCTTGTCGCAAACCTAAACGCCGCGCGGAAGCTCGGGAAGCCCTGTTCTTTGAGCAAGCGATAGAATGTAGCTGAGATAAATGCGTGATGTCTTTCGGTGAAAACCATAATAAATACCCCCAATTCAAATCTCGAATACAACACTTGTAACTTCTTTGCCTTGCCTATTTAGGTGTGTCACGTTTTGAACAGTCACGCCAAACACGTCTGACAATGCGTCTGTTTTTAACAAATCCTTAGGCTTACCGAAAAATTCGATTTTACCGCCATTCATCAGACAGATATTATCTGCTATATTCAACGCGGCATTGATGTCGTGAAGAACAACGAGTATAGTTTTTCCGTCATTGCAGAGGGTACGCAACAGCCCCATTAACTCCAACTGGTGACGTATGTCCAAGAAGGTTGAAGGTTCGTCCAGTAATAGAATGTCCGAGTTTTGTGCCAGTGCCATAGCTAGATAGGCGCGTTGGCGTTCGCCACCAGAAAGTGCGTTAAGTTGTTTGTCGTGTAATGCCCAGACCCCGGCGCGCTCCATAGCTTCTTTGGCTATCTTGATGTCCGTTTCTGTCACTCGTCGCGGGAACCCCATATATGGGAAGCGCCCGTGCAATACAAGATTTTGAACTGTCAGCATGGGCGTATCGCGTGATTGCTTTAAGTATGACACGCGTTTTGCATATTCCTTGCGTGGTATTGTTTCAAGCGGCGTGTCGTCCAGACGGATTTCGCCGCTTTGTGGCGTGAGTTGACGCGCAAGACACTTTAATAATGTAGATTTCCCTGAGCCGTTTGGCCCGATTATTACGGTCACGGCTTTTTGTGTGAATGTGGCGTTGATGTCTTTAAGAATTATATCATTGCCGTAACCCGCGTTCAAGGCGTTTATTCTAATCAAGCCCGCCCCTCCTTTTGCGTGTCAGAATTAGGTAGATGAAGAACGGGCTACCGATTACGGACAGAATGATGCCCACGGGCACTTCAAACGGTGCGAAGGCCGAACGCGCGAAAGTGTCACATAGTAAAGTAAACGCCGCGCCGAGTAATGCGCAAAGGAGCGGCAAGCTTTTGTAGTTATGCCCGATAAGGATTTTTGCGATATGCGGGATAATCAGCCCCACAAAGCCGATAAGCCCCGCTAAACTGATTGCGCTACCGGCGAGAGCGGCGGCAATTACTAGAAATATGCCACGTGTGAGTTTCACGTTCATACCGAGGGACGAAGCCGTTTCGTCACCCAGCGACAGAACGTTCAAATCTACGCCGAGCAGAACGACAACCGCGATACCGATAATCACATAGGGCGCGGCGAACATGACATTTGCCATTGTCACACCAGAGAAAGAGCCTATCATGAAATCCACGCGGCTTGCTTTGAGTTCGGGCATGAGCGTCACTACGCCGTCAATCACGGCTGTGAACAGCCCAGAAATCGCCACACCTGACAGCACAACAGTGAGTCGTGATGCTCCGCCGCGTGAGATGAAATACACAGCCGCGAGCGCGAACAATGAGCCGAAAAACGCGACAATAGGCGTTAAAACGGCGAATTTCGGCAATAAACCCGCCAAGAGAATAACAAACAAGCCCGCGCCCGCGTTCGCTCCTATGATGTTCGGCGCACACATGGGGTTATCGAGCACGGATTGGAGAATCACGCCTGACACAGCCAAAGCCGCGCCGCTAAGTGCCGCGGCGCAAACACGCGGCAAACGGGCAAGTAAGAAAATCCGCGTGAAACCCTCGTCACCACGCCCCATGATAATCCCGAAAATCTCACTTAACGGGATTTTGACCGCGCCGAAGTAAAACCCAACCAGAAGCGACACACAAAACAAGACCAACGCCCCAGTGAGATAGGGGAGCACGGTTTTTTCTTGTCTAACGCGCGTAAAGGAGTTTTTCAAGATATTCATAACTCTCCCCCCAACGCGCGTTGGGCTTGTACTGGAACAAATCCTTCGGCAGAATGTGGAAATTGCCATCCTTTACGGCTTTCAGAGTACCCCATGCGGGATTACTGGTAAGGGTGCTATCCAGAGTGGCTTTGGCGGCGACCTCGTCACCCATGGGCACGACAAAGATGAAATCCGGCTCTGCTTCCATGATGACCTCCATGCTCAAATCATTCATCAGTGAGGGCTTCTCGTTGGCGATATTAACCGCGCCCAAATCGTCCAGAATGATGCCCGTAATGCAGTCGTTTTTGAGCGCCGATACCTTGCTCGTCATACTCTGCATCAGTAAAACCGTTGGTCTCTCGTCCTGCAAGGGCAACGCGTCAATGACGGCTTTCACGGCCTCGTCAACGGGCGCGGCAAAACGAGTGAACAGGTCATTACGCTTGGTTATGTCCGTGAAGATGCCGAATATGCGCATGAAGTCGGTGTAGCTTTCCTCTCTGAAATATGCCACGGCAACGCCTGTGTCTTGCAAACTCTCGGCGATTTTCTCGCCCGCCTTGATTTTGTCTGAAAGTATCAAGAAATCAGGGTTGGCGGCGAGAACCTCCTCAAGATTCGGGCTCATGGCCTTGCCGACCATTCTGACACTGTCGTCAAGCTCTAACTTGCGCTCTGACAACGCGTCGTCAGTCACTCCGGCGAGTGTGCCACCCGCCATGAGCCACATTTCACCGTATGAACCGACCAGCGC
Organism: uncultured Defluviitaleaceae bacterium; assembly: GCA_964583165.1. Taxonomy (GTDB): domain Bacteria; phylum Bacillota; class Clostridia; order Lachnospirales; family WRAX01; genus CAZOVK01. The sequence continues at coordinate 6,360 of CAZOVK010000011.1, forward strand.
GACAACGCGTTCTGGCGCTTTGGCGAGTGTCACGGTCAAACCCCTGTCGTCTTGAAAGGTATAGTATGCGTCCGTCTTAACACTTTGAATGTCAGAACATCCGATTAAAGTCACAGTCAGCATTATCAGCGTAATATATGGTTTTAGTTTAGTAAACATAAAGACTCCCCCTCGTCATAATATTAACATACGTTTTAATAGTTGTAAAGTAAGCCATGTCAATGATATAATAGCAAAAAAGCTATACAGGAGTTTCATATGACGTTAAGGGGTTTAGAAATATTCGTGGCGGTTGTAAAGCATGGGAAGATGAGCGCGGCGGCAGATGAACTCAACATTGCCCAGCCCACAATCAGCCAGGCGATAGCCGAACTGGAACGAGAGTACAAGGTTATTCTGTTTGAACGCGTTGCAAAGCGGCTTTACATCACAGAAGCAGGCAAGCAACTGTTTTCATACGCGCAACGCATACTGGGTTTGACGCGTGAAATGGAGGGCGTTCTGTCTGATTCGGCTGTTTTGAGGCGTATCAGTTTGGGCGCGACACTCACGGTTGGCAAGACCGTTCTTACGGGTATAATCACGGATTTTGGGCAGTTACACGCTGGCATCGACATTTCGGTTTGCGTGGACGATACGGCTTATATTGAAGAAATGCTGTTGAACAGCGGGTTGGATATAGGTTTGGTTGAAGGGCGAGTGAAGAGCAGGGAACTGATTTCTGTGCCCGTCATAAGTGACCGACTGACGCTGATTTGCGCCAAAAACCACCGTTTCGCGGGGCTTAATGTCATTAACATTCAAGAACTGGAAGGTCAACCGTTCATCATGCGCGAAGAGGGTAGCGGAACCCGTGAGATGTTTGAAAATGAGCTGAAAAAGTACGGCGTGCGTGTTGCTATGAAGTGGGTTTGCCACGCGTCAGATTCAATCATTGAGGCGGTCAAATGTGGCATAGGGCTTGCGGTGCTCTCTAAGAGGCTTTGTGAAACGGCTATACAAAAGGGCGAACTTGCGGCGGTTGAGATTGACGGCATAGAACTAAACAGAAATTTCAGCCTTGTTTATCATAAAACGAAAACCATCACAAGCGAACTGGAATCACTTATGGATTTCATAAAACATAGGTGATATACTATAAAACCATTTATAAACATATATTTTACTATATGAATCACGGGTGCTATAATAAAACAAAATGGAGGAGGGTGATAGGTTGGGCTATCAATTGAAAAACAGTGAGGCAGATGCTCTGCTGGCGCGTTTGAGCGCGGAGTATGACATCTACGCCCCGAAGCGCTTCTTGAATCAAGGGCGCTACTCCGATACAGATTTGGTTCAGTATGACAAGATTAGCCGCTTCAGCGATATTGAGTATGCGGAGAAATCCAACTATTCGGCTAAAGAGGTGCTCGCGCCCATTACACAGGCTATTTTCTACTTTACGGAGGAAGAGTACCGCGAGAGTGCCGCGCCTAAGAAAAAGATGCTGATTTTCCTGCGCCCTTGCGACATTCACGCGTTTTTGCGTCAAGATGCGATTTATCTGGAGAACGGCGCAGAGGATTTCTTCTACAAGCGCGTGCGTGACAATGTGCGGTTCGTGATGATGGAGTGTCGCGAAGGTTTCGACAACTGTTTCTGTGTTTCTATGGGCACGAACGCGACGGAAAAATACAGCTTGGCTGTACGTTTCGGCGCTGACGGGTTAACTGTTGACGTTAAAGACAGTGAGTTTGACACATACTTCACTGATTGCGCTAAGGTTGATTTTACACCTGAATATGTTCAAGAAAACATCTTGAATGTTACTGTGCCCGAAGCAGTCAGCGCAGATGCTCTGAACGCCTTAAAGAAACACACGGTTTGGAATGAATACAACCAGCGTTGCATCAGTTGCGGCGGTTGTACGTCGGCATGTCCTACCTGCACATGTTTTAACACGATTGACAAGATTTACACCGAAAATGCGCATGTGGGTGAACGCCGCCGCGTTGTGACGAGCTGTCAGTTTGCCTCGTTTGACACAATGGCAGGGCAGAAGCCACTCCGCAAGAACGCCGCCGAGCGTGCGCGTTACCGCGTCTTACATAAGGTTCTGCATTTCAGACAGCGTTTCGGCTTTGACATGTGCGTGGGTTGTGGGCGTTGTTCAACCAATTGCCCCAAGCTGATTTCCTTCCCTGCGACAATCGGCAAGATGGTTAAGGCACTGGAGGAAATCGCCGCAAATTCAACGGACGGGAGGGGTAGAGATGATAAATAATGTCAGACCGTATCCCCGTAAGATACTGGCAGTGAGGGCAGAGAACCATTTGGAGTTTACTGTGCGCGTTGAGTATGACTCGATACCGAATCACGGTCAATTCTTTCAGTTATCAATACCGAAAATCGGCGAAGCCCCCATATCCGTCAGTGCGTTTGGTGACGGATGGTTGGAGTTCACAATTCGCGACGTGGGCAAGGTCACGGGCAAGCTGTTTGGGCTAAATGTCGGCGACGAGTTATTTTTGCGCGGGCCTTATGGAAACGGTTGGCCGATGGAGAGCTTCAAGGGCAAACATGTTGTTGTCATTGCGGGTGGAACGGGCGTTGCGCCTGTCAAGAGTCTGCTCAACCACTTCATGGCGAACCCCTATGAAACAAAAAGTGTAAACCTTGTCTGCGGCTTTAGAAATCCCGAGAGCGTTTTATTTGAAGAAACGCTGAACGAGTGGAACGCCGCATTTAACTGTGTCTACACTCTAGACAATGGCGAAAAGCATGGTTTCGCAAGCGGTATGGTTACAAAACATATACCCAATATCCCGTTTGAGTCATTCGAGGGCGATTACGCCGTTATAGTCGTTGGCCCGCCGATAATGATGCACTTTTCGGCGCTCGAATGCATTAAAAACGGCGTACCGGAGGACAAAATCTGGGTGTCGTTTGAGCGCAAAATGAGTTGCGCCGTGGGCAAATGCGGCCATTGCCGTATTGACGAAACGTATGTTTGCCTTAACGGGCCTGTGTTTAACTATACTGTCGCCAAGAATTTGCTGGATTAGGGGGGTGTGAAGATGAATCAAGATATAAACGTTGATGCTCTAAGAAAAAACTGTTGGCGGCAATCGAAAGTGGCGGGTCAGTTCATGTTACAAATGCGCGTGCCCGGCTCGCTCATTGACGCGAAACACCTGTCTATGGTTCAGCATATCGCACAAACATGGGGCGACGGCACATTTCATGTGGGTATGCGCCACACACTGAACGTTCAAGGGGTACCATACGACAACATACCCGCCGTCAATGCGTACATAGAGGATTATATAAGGGACACAGAATGCGAAATGTGTGGCGTTGAGATGGAAACGGATGCGGGTTACCCAACCATTGGCGCACGTAACATCATGGCGTGTATTGGTAATCGCCACTGCCTATACGCCAATTATAACACACAGGAGCTAGCGCGGAAGCTTGAACCGCTCATCTTCCCGGGGCATTATCACATCAAAACCGCGCTTGCTGGTTGCCCGAATGATTGTGGCAAGGCTCATTTCAATGACATCGGCATTGTCGGTATTGCCCAAATGGAGTATCATTATGAGCGTTGTATCGGTTGTGGAAAGTGCGTTGAGAATTGCAAGAAACACGCAACGGGTGTTTTGACAGCTACCGAAGACAAGAAAGTTGAAAAGGACGAATGCTGTTGCGTTGGATGCGCCGAGTGCGCGGTGCAATGCCCAACGGCGGCGTGGACACGCAAGCCCACGAAGTTCTATCGCATACTCATTGGCGGGCGAGCCGGCAAACAATACCCGCGCATGGGCAAGACGTTTATCAACTGGGCGACAGAGGACGTCATTCTGGGTATTTTCAGAAATTGGCCTAAGTTTTCGGCATGGGTTCTCGACAATCAGCCTGTTTACCTCCACGGCGGGCATCTGATTGACCGCGCCGGATACGAGAGATTCAAAGAAGTCATCCTAGACGGTGTAACGCTTAACCCCGAAGCTATGGTAGCAACGCGCATACTCTGGTCAGAAACCGAGTACCGCGGGCAGATAAACGTAAAACCACCGAGCGAACATCAACCAGCCGGACCAAAAAACCCCACAGCATAAGCTGTGGGGTTTTTCACAATTAACTATTATTCCATAACCTTAACTACGTTGCCGGCGCCAACTGTTCTGCCGCCCTCGCGGATAGCGAACGTAACACCTTGCTCCATAGCGATAGGAGTGATAAGCTCGATTGTCAATTCTACGTTGTCACCGGGGCGGCACATCTCGACATCAGCCGGAAGTGTGATAACGCCTGTAACGTCCGTTGTACGGAAGTAAAACTGGGGTCTGTAGTTGTTGAAGAACGGTGTAGCGCGGCCGCCCTCTTCCTTCGACAGAACGTAAACTTGAGCCGTGAATTTCGTGTGCGGTGTGATTGTGCCGGGTTTAGCAAGAACCTGACCGCGCTCGATGTCTGTACGTTGAACGCCACGAAGCAGAACGCCGATGTTGTCGCCCGCTTGACCTTGGTCAAGGAGCTTACGGAACATTTCAATACCCGTAACAACGACTTTACGCTTGTCAGGACGCAAACCAACGATTTCTACTTCTTCCTGAACCTTCAAAAGACCACGTTCTACCTTACCTGTAGCGACTGTGCCGCGACCTGTAATTGTGAAAACGTCCTCGATAGGCATAAGGAACGGTTTGTCAACTTCGCGCTGAGGTGTTGGAATCCACGCGTCAACAGCTTCGAAGAGTTCAAGAATCTTGTCGCCCCACGGGCAAGCGGGGTCATTGAGGGCTTCTGTAGCGGAGCCGCGGATAATCGGAGTTTCGTCGCCATCGAAGTGGTTCTTAGAAAGCTGCTCGCGGATTTCCATTTCAACGAGGTCAAGAAGCTCTTCGTCATCAACCGCGTCACACTTGTTCATGAAAACAACCATCTTCGGCACGCCAACTTGGTGAGCCAAAAGGATATGTTCGCTTGTTTGAGCCATAACGCCGTCAGTAGCCGCAACAACGAGGATAGCGCCGTCCATCTGGGCAGCACCCGTAATCATGTTTTTAACATAGTCCGCGTGACCCGGGCAGTCAACGTGAGCGTAGTGGCGGTTCGGTGTTTCATACTCAACGTGAGTTGTGCTGATTGTGATACCGCGTTTTCTTTCTTCCGGAGCTTTGTCAATTTTGTCGAAAGGAACATACTCGCCAAGACCATACCTCTGGTGAAGAGTCTTTGTGATAGCGGCTGTAAGTGTTGTTTTGCCGTGGTCAACGTGACCAATCGTACCGATATTTACGTGCGGCTTGGTACGCTCGAACTTTTGTTTAGCCAAACCAATTCTCCTCCTTATGAAGTTAAAACCTTCATATTTTATTGTATTATAATCAATGTTAGAAAATTTTGCAAGAAAAACTTTAGACTATTCTACGGCGCGACCCGCAACGACTTTATCCTGAACATATTTCGGAACAGGTTCGTAGTGATGCATTTCCATAGCGTAGACACCGCGCCCTTGCGTCTTAGAACGCAAGTCTGTAGCGTAGCCGAACATTTCGGCTAGGGGAATGTGCGCGCGTACTACTTGGGTATTGCCGCGTTGCTCTGTGCCCTCAATGCGTCCGCGTCTGCGGTCAACGTCGCCCATTACGTCGCCAAGGTATTCCTCGGGTACAGTAATGTCAACCTTCATGATAGGTTCAAGCAATACCGCGTCGCCCTTTCTCATAGCTTCTTTGAAAGCCATAGAACCGGCTATTTTGAACGCCATTTCTGACGAGTCAACTTCATGATACGAACCATCATAGAGAACCGCGCGAACGCCCAAAACGGGGAAGCCCGCAATCGAACCGGCGTTCATGGCTTCGCGAATACCTTGGTCAATCGGCGCGATATATTCCTTGGGAACAACTCCGCCCACGATATTGTTGACGAACTCGTAGCTGTTTTCGCTGTCGTTCGCGTCCATAGGTTCGAAACGTACACGACAGTGACCATATTGACCGCGGCCACCGCTCTGACGAACGTATTTGCCCTCGACTTCGACGGTTTTTCTGAATGTTTCGCGATAACTAACCTGTGGACGACCGACATTAGCTTCAACACGGAACTCACGCAGAAGTCTGTCAACGATAATCTCTAAGTGTAATTCACCCATACCGGCGATAATCGTCTGACCTGTGTCTTGGTTCGTGTAGGTTCTAAATGTCGGGTCTTCTTCAGCTAGTTTAGCGAGGGCTATACCCATCTTTTCACGACCGGCCTTTGTTTTCGGCTCAATCGCGACGTTAATAACGGGTTCGGGGAAGTTCATAGACTCGAGAATAACCTCGTCATCCTCAAAGCAGAGCGTGTCGCCCGTTGTCGTAAACTTCAACGAACCGGCGGCGGCTATATCGCCCGCGAAAACCCTGTCGCATTCCTCACGCTTGTTAGCGTGCATTTGGTAAATACGGCCGATTTTTTCGCGCTTGCCCTTGACGGAGTTATAAACCGTGCTACCCGCGTCTAACGTGCCTGAATAAACACGGAAGAACGTCAGCTTGCCCAAGAACGGGTCTGTCATAATCTTAAAGGCCAAAGCCGCGAACGGCTCGTCGTCGTCAGCCGCGCGTTCGACTTCCTCATCCGAATCGGGTAGAGTACCCTTAATGGCGGGGATGTCAACGGGGGAGGGCAGGTATTCGATAACACCGTCCAGAAGTAACTGAACACCCTTATTCTTATAAGCAGAGCCACAAAATACGGGGATTATCTGTGTTTCGATACATGCTTTACGAAGTGCGACTTTAAGCTCTTCAATGGAGATTTCTTCGCCCATCAAATAGCGTTCTGTCAATTCTTCGTCTGTTGTGGCGATAGCTTCTATCATTTCAAGATGAAGCTTATCGGCCAAGTCTTGCAACTCCTCGGGAATCGGCACTTCAACTATATCCGTACCCGATTCTCCCTCAAAGTGGAACGCTTTCATCTTCATAAGGTCAATAATCCCTTTGAAGGTGTCTTCCGCGCCAATCGGGAGTTGAAGCGGTACAGCGTTATGACCCAGACGCGAGCGAATCATCTCAACAACGCGCATGTAATCAGCGCCCATAATGTCCATCTTGTTGACGAACGCAAGACGCGGTACGCCGTACTTGTCAGCCTGACGCCAGACTGTTTCTGACTGCGGCTCAACGCCGCCTTTTGCACAGAACACGCCGACAGCGCCGTCAAGAACTCGTAACGAACGCTCAACTTCTACCGTGAAGTCAACGTGGCCCGGTGTATCGATAATATTTATGCGGTTTTCAAGCCATTGTGTGGTTGTCGCCGCGCTAGTAATCGTGATGCCTCTTTCCTGTTCCTGTTCCATCCAGTCCATCTGGGCGGTACCTTCATGTGTTTCTCCGATTTTATAGGTACGCCCTGTGTAAAACAGTATGCGTTCGGTAAGAGTAGTTTTACCCGCGTCGATGTGAGCCATGATGCCGATATTGCGGGTTCTATCGAGCGGGAAAGCTCTACTGGGCACTGATACTCCTCCTTACCACTTGTAATGGGAGAAGGCTCTGTTCGCTTCTGCCATTTTGTGGACTTCCTCTTTACGACGCACGGCGCCACCGGCATTAGCCATAGCGTCCATGATTTCGTTTGCGAGGCGCTCTTCCATTGTGCGCTCGCTGCGTTTGCGCGAGAACTGGATGAGCCAGCGCAAACCTAGTGTCTGTCTTCTGTCGGGACGTATCTCCATCGGAACCTGATACGTTGCACCACCGACACGGCGAGCCTTGACTTCAAGCACGGGCATGATGTTATTCAGACCTGCTTCAAGGGCTTCCATCGGGGGTGTTCCCTTCTTTTCTTGTACGCGCTCTAATGCGCCGTACACGATGCCCTGCGCCGTACCCTTTTTACCATCTAGCATGATGACGTTTATGAGCTTCGTCACAAGCTTTGAATGGTACAACGGGTCGGGCAGTACATCCCTTTTAGGTACATGACCTTTACGTGGCACGATTCTTCCCTCCTAAGGTGACTGTATACACAGTCTGGGTACTCATACGTGTTATCGTATGATTCATGCCTTGTTTATGGATAATCAATTTTCTAAATTATCTGTACAAGGCACTGCTCAAAAGTTATTACTTTTTCTTGGGGCGCTTTGCGCCGTACTTGGAACGGCTCTGCATACGTTTTGCAACGCCTGCCGTATCCAATGTACCTCTGAGCACGTGGTACCGTACACCCGGAAGGTCACGAACCCTGCCGCCGCGAATCAATACAACACTGTGTTCCTGAAGATTGTGACCTTCGCCCGGGATGTACGCGGGGACTTCTGTACCGTTGGACAGACGTACCTTTGTCATCTTACGCAAAGCGGAGTTCGGCTTTTTCGGTGTAATGGTTTTAACCACCGTACACACGCCGCGCTTCTGTGGCGAAGCCTGAGCGATAGAACGCTTCTTCAGAGAGTTGAAACCGGATAAAAGCGCGGGTGTTGTGCTTTTCTTTGTCTTAACACCGCGACCTTTTCTGACCAGTTGATTTACTGTCGGCATGTTGACCTCCTTTATTGTTTTTTGGCTTGTCGGCAAGGTAAAAAACATGCCCAACAAGCATACTCACCCATATTATCAGTTATGACTTCACTTGTCAAGGATTATTTTGCACGAAAATGTAAAAACGCGCTCCGAAAATGCCGAAGCGCGTTTCTTCCTATATAATAGTCTTTCCGAGCAGTGACGCTATCAGTTCAACCGCAATCTTACCCGTCTTGTTATACTCGTCTAAAATGGGGTTCAGCTCCACAATCTCGACACAGCGCACCAGACCGCTCTCAGCGAGTAACTCACACGCCAGATGCGCTTCACGATAGGTTATACCGCCGTTCACAGGTGTACCAACGCCCGGCGCATATGTGGGGTCAATACAATCCAAATCCCAACTAATCTGAATGCCCGCCGTGTCAAAACCCGCAATCGTTATGGCGCGCTTGACGACTTCATACATGCCGAGGCGGTCAATGTCTGTCATTGAAAAGACCGTAACGCCGCTTTTTTTGAGCCGCTTCTTCTCCTCCGTATCGAGTTCACGCGCCCCAATCTGTACGACGTTTCTAGGGTTCACAAACGCCGTGCCGTCTTCCTTAAACGGCAACATTTCGTGTGGGCCAAACCCCGTTACAGCCGACAGCGACATGCCGTGCATATTGCCGCTTGGGCTGGTCATAGCGTCATTGAAATCACCATGTGCGTCCATCCAAATCAGCCCAATACGCCCATAGTGTTTCTGCATAGCCATAACCGAACCCGCCGAAATAGCATGGTCACCGCCCAAAATCAGCGGAAAGTGCCGCGCTTCGAGAATTGACAGCACCTTGTTATAAAGTCGTTCGTTGATATTGTTCACAAGCGGCATATGGCGCAAAATACCCGTCTTCTCCGCTTCATCGTCGACCGCTTCTTTCAAACTCTGTGATACCCTAACATCGCCAATATCGCGGCAATTCAGCCCCAAGTCTAAAAGGGCTTCAACCAAACCCGCGTTTCTCATGGCGTTTGGCCCCATGTCCACGCCGCGTAAAGCCGCGCCCCTATCCAGCGGGGCGCCGATTACGTCAACACGTGTATAATTGGAAAGCATTTTATCCTCAACCTATCTCAAATTTTAACCTACGCCAGAACCTGTTTTATACGTTCCAGTGCCCAATCCAGTTGTTCTTTCGTAATAATCAGCGGTGGCGCGAAACGGATTGTCTGCTCATGTGTTTCTTTACAGAGCAGACCAAGTGCCATGAGCTTTTCGCAATATCCGCGTGCCTTGCCACACTCGGGTTTGATAACCACGCCGATAAGTAACCCCTTGCCGCGAATCAACTCTACATAAGGGCTGTTGATTGCTTTGAGTTCGTTTGTGAAATAATCGCCCAGTTCAGCCGCACGCTCCGCGAGCTTCTCATCAACAAGCACCTCTAGTGCCGCCTTACCAACAGCCGCCGCGAGAGGATTCCCTCCGAATGTCGAACCGTGGTCGCCAGGGTTAAACACGCCCATCACCGCGTCATCAGAGAGCATGGCCGAAACAGGGTAGACCCCACCGCCCAGTGCTTTCCCGACTGTCATAATGTCAGGGCGGGCGTTTTCATACTCAAAAGCGAAATTCTTACCCGTGCGGCAGAATCCCGTCTGAATCTCGTCGAGAATCATCAAAATCTTGTGTTTATTACAGAGTTCTCGCACAGCCGTCAGATACCCCGCAGGGGGAACGACAACACCAGCCTCACCCTGAATAGGTTCAAGAATCACGGCGATAGTCTTATCCGTCACGGCGGCTTTCATAGCCTCGATATTGCCGTATTCAACCAGCTTAAAACCGGGTGTAAACGGCCCGAAGCCTTCCTTATATTGGGGTTCACTCGAAAAACTGATAGCGCTGATTGTGCGCCCATGAAAATTATCTGTACACGCGATAATCTCGCCGTCGGTAATGCCACGGGTGACATACGCATACTTTCGCGCGGCTTTCAGCGCCGTTTCAACCGCTTCTGCGCCCGTATTCATGGGCAAAGCCTTAGAAAATCCGCTAAACTCACATAAGAGCGACAAAAACGCGCCCATTTGGTCGTTATGGAACGCCCTAGACGTAACCGTAATCCTATCCGCCTGTTCCTTCAAAGCCGAGATTATACGCGGGTGTCTGTGACCTTGATTCAGTGACGAATACGCACTCAGCATATCCATATATCGGTTGCCTTCGACATCTGTCACCCAAACGCCCTCGCCTTCAGTCAATACAACAGGCAACGGCTTATAATTCTTAGCGCTCACGGCTTCCGCAAGCGCAATAGCTTTCTGTGTTTGGTTCAAAATAACCCCTCCGAATATATTATAATGGTAGTTCTGCTATTTTATAACAACTGTGCGGCTCCCGACTTCCTTGTCCTTATAGTAAAACTTAATGCAGTACATGCCTTTTTGGGTGTATGTCGTACCTTCTGTATTACCCCAACCCGTTGTGCGCGTACCATCGATATGGTTGTATGTAATTTCTTTCTCAAACGTGTATTTCTCGGGGCTGTTTATGCCCTTAGAAGTAGTGCCGTCAGGCATGATAATGGCTATTTGAATCATGTCGCCGATTACGTTAAGGTCAAAGTCAGAACGTATAACCTTGTAAGAGAAGTTTAGATATTGCATTTTGTCGGTAGTGAGGTTACTTTCTGTGTCGAGTTGGTCAGAAGTCTCGTTGCCGTTAAACACGTCCGTCACGATTACGGCTATGCCGTTTGGGCAGAACTCGCCGACATAGTTTTTATAGGTCCAGTATTCATCGTAAAGTTCGTCATATTCCCAACTAAGAGAGTCATAATCTTCGCTAACAGTTTCTAGTCTGCTCTCTAACATCGAAATATGTTCGTCCAGTTGTGCTATATACTCGGGGTCATTGCTGTAATCCTGTGATTCAAGCTCGCTGTTTAAGCGTTTTAATTCTGCATCTAAATCGACTTTTTCATCGGTAAGCACAGATACTTCTTCAGAAAGCTTGATGGTCTGTTGTTCAAGCTCTTTAATCTCTGACTTGGAATTCATATTGCCGACAAACAGAACAATCGATAAAGCTAGTAGCGCAAAACTGATTGAGGCGAAAACACCCAACAATACCGTTGACATAGGCATTCTGGCGGGGGCTTTGGGTGTTGGCGCCGGTTCTTGACTATTTCTCATCTCTCATCCTCCTACAAATTCTGTATAAATTATACCACATTCGACTTACTTTTTCAAGCCGGGTTATTATAATTAACGAAAAATGGGCTTGTCTTTGGCGGGGCAATATGCTAAAATATTATTGCAAAAACAATATAAAGGGAGGTATTTATGCGTAAGTTTCTTTCTTTCGCGCTGTCGATTGTTCTCGCCGCCGCTATGCTCGTAGCGCCCGTGATGACGGTTTCGGCAGCAGATGTCAAGGTTATTGACATTATTCATGTCAATGACACCCACTCGCGCGTCGATTCGAATGACACGCAAAACGGCTATGCCGGTATTAAGGCTTATTATGACTTTGTTAAAGCAACGAACCCCGCTACATTTCTTGTAGACGCGGGCGACACGTTGCACGGTCAGACAATCGCTACGCTCGAAGAGGGGCAGAGCATCGTAGAGCTCATGAACGCCGTCGGCTTTGACGCGCTCACACCGGGCAACCATGACTTCAACTATGGTTATGAACACCTGTATGCTCTCGCCTCTGAATTAGACGCGATGCTCATTACTTGTAACGTAATTGGCGAAAATGGTGAGCCTGTATTCGCGCCTTATGTCATTGTTGAGAAGAATGGCATGAAAGTAGCCTTCATCGGCGTATCAACACCGGAAACTACATACAAGACCCATCCGGATAACGTTAAGGGTCTCAGCTTCGTTGACCCCGCTTCGGCAGTTCAAAAGGCTGTTGACGACATTAACGCAAAAGGCGGCGCTGATGTAGTTGCAGTCCTCAGCCACCTTGGTATTGACGAAGCTACGCTCCCGGCTGAACGCTCGACAGCTCTTGCTTCCGTAACGGGTATTGACCTCATTATCGACGGTCACAGCCACTCCAAGCTTGACAACGGTATGCCTGTTGCCGAGGGTAGCACTGTTCTTATCTGCTCGACAGGCGAATATGCGAAGAATATCGGTCACGTAACCGTTACGATTACTAACGGCGTGAAGGCTATCAGCGCGAAACTTGTTGCGGCGGCTGACGAAAAGGTCATTGCTGCTCCCGACGAAGCTATTGTTGAAATGATTAAGGCTATTAAGGATAAGCAAGGCGTTGTACTCAAAGAAGTAGTCGGCACAGCCCCGTTTGACCTCGTTGGCGAACGCGCTGTTGTCAGAACTGGCGAGTCAAACCTTTCGAACCTCGTTGCTGAAGCTAACCTCTATGTAACAGGCGCTGACATCTCTATCTCGAACGGCGGCAACGTCCGCGCGTCCGTACCGGCCGGCCCGATTACAAAGGAAGACGTTTTGAACGTTCTCCCGTTCGGCAACTACCTTGTAACAAAAGACATGACAGGGAAAGCTATTTGGGACATCATGGAAATGGGTCTTGGCGCTTACCCCGAACCGATTGGCGGCTTCCCGACAATCGCCGGCATGAGAGTTGTATTTGACCCGAGTAAGGAAAAGGGTTCGCGCGTTGTTTCTATCGAAGTCAAGGGAGCACCGATTGACCTTGCGGCTACATACACTGTCGTCACGAATGACTTCTTAGCGGCAGGCGGCGACGGTTTCGTTATGTACAAAGATTTCGCGATTAAAAACGAGTTCGGCGCTATGGATGAAGCTTTGATTAAGTACATCCAAGACGGCAAAGAATTCCCAACGGCAGACGGCCGTATCAAAGCGGTTGAACAACCCGCCGAAGAACAGCCCGTTGATACACCTGTTGTGGTTGAACCCGTTAAAGAAGAACCTGTTGTTGAACAGCCCGTTATCGAACAGCCGAAACCCGACTTGCCGGTAACTGTTGACGCGAAGTATACAGTAGTTGAGGGCGATTGCCTCTGGAAAATCGCGCTTAAATTCTACGGCGACGCTAAGGCATGGGAAGGTATCGTCAAAGCCAACAACATCAAGAACCCGAACCTCATTTATGTTGGCCAAGTGTTAGTGATTCCCGGGAAATAATCAGTAAATGTGTTTTGAGCGTGATTGTAGAGGTAAACCCTCACAGTCACGCTTTTTTCGTTGCATTTCTCGATTACGAACCTCGTTCCACGCGATTGACCATCCCAAAGGCAAGAACAATCTCTGCACTTTCTATGATTTGTATGTTTCTTATAAGCGGCGCGGCCTTTCCGTATTTACTGTAATTAGGAAGATACTCGGTTAATTTTATGCCGTTATTCAAGGCGTATGCACGCGCTGACGCGTCAACGCCCTTTGCGCCACCCGAGATGACTTCTGTTGTGTCGGCGGGTAGGTAAACAGATAAATTCGGTATTGTTAGCCCTCTTGAACCGATAACAGCGACTTTCAATGATATAGCTCCTTTTTGTGCGTCATATTTACACTATTATACCACCAAATAAGTGATGACGCAATAATTACACTATAATTTAACTAAAATGACATAATAGTAATGGAGTGATGGTGATAAAATGGAGGATAAATTACTGCGCTACACTTTGCGGGTTGACAGAGCTGTTTTCCAGAAGTTCCGCTATATTGTTGAATCAGAGGGGCGTTCAGCCAACAAGGACATTGAGCAATATATTAAACGACGTGTTCAAAAGTATGAAGCCGAAAACGGAAAGATTGATATTGATGAGAAAGCGTAATAAAAAAACCGGCAACTCATTGCCGGTTTTCTTTCTGCGTCATTATAGGTAGTTATTATACAACATCCCATATTCAACGAGCGAAAACGCGCGGTCATTCCCGAAGTTGAAACAATAGCTATAGTAACAACCCAACCGCGGGAAGGCCATATGAGCCGCCAGTGGCAGGCGAAGAGCCTCACGCGCCGCCTCATAGAGCGTTTCAACAAATATGTGCAAGTCTGTACTGACGAAGTCGTATAGCTCGTTTGGGCTCAAATCCTCAATAAAAACAACGTTAGTTAAACCATATGAAGCGTTGGTTATCATGTTAATCAATGCCGCGTTTTCTGCCGAGAAATCTCTCAGAAACTGACCGAATTGGTTTAACGTGGGGCTACCCTCAGCGTTTATAACGAAGTCTGTCACGTTGTAGCTTTGGTATGCGAACGAGTTTAGGTCACTTATCAAGAGTTCACGCGTTTCTTCATAGCCGAAAAAGTCGGCGTTACGCTCAAAGAACATGATTTGGTTCATAAGGTTGCCACAGGCATTAAAAAACCCCGTCAGATAAGCAAAAACTTGCCTTTCATAACGGATTACATCATCTTTGTACGCTGTGTTCAGTTGAAATGCGGGCATACGGTCATTGAATAGCGATAACGCGTTTGCTCCGTCAGATTGCTTTATCATATAGGGTAAATAATATCTGTAATAGTGATAAGTAGTCAGCATATTACCCAAGCCCCCTAAATTTTAGGTAATATAAATGGACGATAACGGGCTCGAACCGCTGACCCTTCGCACGTCAAGCGAATGCTCTACCAACTGAGCTAATCGTCCATGGATAGTATTTTACAACATTCGCGCTCAAATGTCAAGCCCCAATTTTTCTGTATGACGAGATTGTTTTGTATAGATTAGCCAGAGTTCGTGTGAAAATGCAAATAGGCGTTGACAAAACCTACAATCTGTGGTATTCTTTGCATGTTACAGCAGTGTTACAAAAATAAAAGGAGGGACAACATGAAATTTAAGAAAGTAATTGCGAGTACACTATCCGCGTTTATCGTGCTCGGTATGCTCGCCGGCTGTGGCTCAACAAACAGCCCATCAGCGTCATCATCAGCTACACCTTCACCATCTAACACAACATCAGCTACACCAGCCGCTACAAATCAGGCTACACCAACTCCCGCCGCTTCAAACAGCGACATGGACGAAGAACAGATTTTGAACATGATTTTTTTAACACCGCTTACGCTTGACGTAAACGATGCGCGTAACTCCAGCGAATTCCAGATTATGACACATGTATTTGAAGGACTTACACGTGTATATTCTGATGAAAACGGTATTGATAACATATAACCCGACGGAGCAAGCAAATGGGAGCTGTCGGACGACCAACTAACTTGGACATTTACACTGCGTGACCACAACTGGAGCGACGGCGTGCCTGTAACGGCACAGCATTATGTTGACTCTTGGCTTCGTATCCTTGACCCCGAGAAGGCTTTCTCATATGCGTTCCTTCTATATGATATAGCGGGCGCAGAAGCATATAACTCAGGCGAAGGCGCGAAAGAAGACGTAGCGATTAAATTTATCGACGACCATACTTTCTCCGTAACATTGGCTTCTGAAGCGCCTTGGTTTGAGAAGAAAATCGGCTTTGCGGCGTTGTTCCCGGTTCGCCTTGACGTTATCGAAGCGGGCGGCGAGCTTTGGGCGACTGACCCGAGCCTTCATGTTTACAACGGCCCGTTTGTGATTGACGAATGGGTAAAAGAAAACAGTATGCACCTTGTTAAGAACGAAACCTACTGGGATGCAGAAAACGTACACCTCACAGAAGTCAACATGACGATTGTTGATGAGTTCGCGACACAGGCGCTTTTGTTCGAGAGCCAACAGCTTGACATAGTTGAAGGCAACCAAGACTACACAAAGAAATGGATAGAAATGGCTAACGGCGGCGCGTTCCAGTACATCCAGAGCGATTACCCGTCTGTTTCTTACATCTGCTTTAACCAGAAAAACGGTGGTATCTCCGGTCTTATGCAGAACGCGAAAATCAGACAGGCGTTGTCACTCTCCATTAACCGTGAAGAGCTTATCGACTCGTTGTATGAGAGAAACTACACGGGTTATGGTATCATACCTTACGGTATGGTAGTTGGCGATGAAGAATTCCGCGCTATTTACCCCGAAAAACTTAGAGATGTATACGCTGAATACAACGGCGACACAGCGAAGCTTCAAGCCCTTTTCAAAGAGGGTATGGCTGAATGTGGTATCAACAAAGAATTAAGCGAAGTTACACTGCGTTATATCACAGCCGGCACATCTTCGTTCCAGAAGAGCCTACAAGAATATTGGGTTCAAACTTGGACAAAGAAACTCGGCATTAACATTGAAATGCAAGTCTTTGGCGATTCTAAACTCTTCGCCGCTGACAGAAATAACAACCTTTATGACATTATCGGCATGGGTTGGAACGGCGACTACAACGACCCGATGACCTTCCTTGACCTTTGGGTTACGGAAAGCGGTTATTCCAAGTTCATGGGTTGGTATTCGTCAGCTGAATACGACCGCATTCTCGGCACACTCAAGGGCGTTTCTGACGCAAAAGAGCGCGCTAAGATTTACGCCGAGCTTGAGAATCAGCTTGTTGTCACAGACGCGGGTATCGCGCCCTATCTGTATGGCGACTCTATCAACTTTGTCCAGAACTATGTGAAGAACTTCTCCGTTCCTATGTTCGGGCCTAAGTACGAATTTAGCCGCGCTTATATATCGGGTAAGTAATTTTAGCCCCAAGAAAACCACTGTTATCAGAAGCGGGCCTTGCGCCTGCTTCTGATGTTTGCATAAGGGGGTATTATGCTAAAATACACGATTCGCCGTTTCTTTGAAATGCTTTTGACGCTGTTTATAATTGCGACAGCCACATTCTTTTTGCTTGCCGCAGTGCCGGGCGACCCCTTGGTTGAACGTGCGGAGCGCCTGCCGCCTAAAACCCGCGAACAGCTCTATGTAAGATATGGCTTGGATAAGCCGCTTTTAGAACGCTATGTAATCACAATAAAAGGACTGCTCGTAGGTGATTTCGGGGTTTCTATTCTCTACCCGGGGCAGTCTGTTCAGTCTATTATAAACGATAAACTGCCTGCTTCTGCGCGTCTGGGCATTCAACAGATGGTCTTGGGCGTTGGCGTTGGCCTGCTGTTGGGGATTCTGGCCGCCGTCAATAAGGGCACATGGATTGACTATACGATTGTCACGCTGACAATACTCTTAATTTCGGTACCGCATTTGATTTTCGGTCTTGGGCTTCAAAAGGTCTTTGCTGGGGATTTGAAATGGTTCCCTGTTATCGGTTGGCCTAAGGGTAAAGACTTATGGTTCGGCGGTTGGGAATATACGATTTTGCCGACGCTGACGGGTTGTTTCGCGTATATCGCGTCTTATGCGCGTTTGCTCAAAACAAGTATGCTCGACGCAATCAATCAAGACTATGTGCTGACCGCCAAATCAAAGGGGCTGTCGAAGTTCCAGATTATCACGCGGCACGTGCTTAGAAACTCGTTTATTCCGATTATTACGATATTGCCCATGTCTGTCGCTATGTGCATCACGGGTTCGTTCTTCATTGAACGTATCTTCTCGATACCGGGCATCGGTGTTTATTACATAAACGCCGTTAATGGGCGTGACCTACCCATAATAATGGGACAAACAGTGATACTAGCGGCGATGTATATTATTGTCGTGTTCTTTACGGACATTCTATACACAGTCGTTGACCCGCGCATACGCATACGCGGCGGCAAGAGATAGGAGGCGACCATGGCGAACATTAAACGCGAAGATTTCGTAATGATAGACAGAAGCGGCATGGACGCGGACAAGATTGTGCGCCCGACCATTACATATTGGCAGGACGCGTGGCGACGTTTGCGCAAGAACCCCATAGCTATGACGAGTTTGGGCGTTCTCTTCATTCTTGTTGTGATGGTCATCATTGGGCCATACATAAGCCCCCACGATTATACTTATATTGAACCAACACTTAAAAATACCGCGCCTAACTCGACTTATTGGTTCGGCACGGACAGCCTTGGGCGCGATTTATTCTCGCGTGTATGGATTGCCGCGCGCGTGTCGGTCATCGTGGCTGTGGTTTGCGCGGGCATTCAAATGATTCTCGGCTCTCTTTATGGCGCGATTATGGCGTTTTTCGGCGGCAATGTTGACGGCGTTATGATGCGTTTTATTGAGATTATCACGAGTATGCCGTCACTGCTTATCACGATTTTGATTATGCTGGTTCTGGGTAACGGCATGTTCAGCTTGCTCGTTGCGCTCTCAGTGACCTCATGGTGCGGCACGGCAAGGCAGATGCGCGGTCTTATTATGCAACTGCGCGAGAGCGAGTATGTCATGGCGGCGCAAGCTCTCGGCGCGTCACCAAAGCGCGTCATTCTTAAACACCTTATTCCGAACACACTGTCTATTTTGATACTCACAACCGCGTCCAGCATTCCGGCGTTCATCTTCACCGAAGCCGGACTAAGCTTCTTGGGTATCGGACTTCAACCGCCCGCGACAAGCTTGGGGGTTCTCATCAGCGCGGGGCAACAAGCCATGATGTTCTATGGTTATCAGCTCTTCTGGCCCGCGATTATTTTGTGTCTGTTGGTTCTTGCGTTCAATCTTTTGGGCGACGGTCTGCGCGATGCGCTTGACCCACGCTTGCGTCAGTAGGGAGGTAGAATATGGAGAGATTACTTGAAGTAAAAAATCTGCGTGTTTCCTACCATACATACGCGGGCGAGGTTCAGTCTGTACGCGGCGTGAGTTTTCACGTTGACCGCGGCGAAACCGTGGCGATTGTCGGTGAATCGGGCTGTGGGAAGTCTGTAACCGCTAAGTCTATTATGGGGCTTATCGCGACACCACCCGGTGAAATCAAAGAGGGTAGTGAGGTAGTCTTTAACGGGCAGAACATTTTGAAATTCACCGAAAAAGAATGGTGCAAGTTCCGTGGGGCGCAAAGCTCTATGATTTTCCAAGATGCGCTCACAAGTTTGAACCCGACAATGACCGCGGGTAAACAGATAGTAGAAAATTTAGTACAACATAGAGATATGAATAAAACGCAAGCGCGTGAAGCGGCGATTGAGATGCTTAGATTGGTTGGCATCCCGAACCCCGAAAAGCGTTTCAAGCAATACCCGCACGAGTTTTCGGGCGGTATGCGCCAGCGCGTCATGATTGCGATTGCGTTGGCTTGTAACCCGTCACTACTTATAGCCGACGAACCCACGACAGCTTTGGATGTGACGATTCAAGCCCAGATTATCGAGCTAATAGCGGACTTGCAGAAGAAATTGAACACGGCCGTTATCATCATCACCCATGATTTAGGCGTTGTCGCCGACATAGCCGACAGAATCGTTGTTATGTATTCGGGCAAGATTGTTGAAGAGGGCACATGCGAAGAGATTTTCTATAACCCACGCCACCCATATACATGGGCGCTTCTGAACGCTGTTCCGCGTCTTGACCTTCAGAACAAGCAACAGCTTGTATCAATCGAAGGTACGCCGCCGGACTTGTTTGCGCCTCCTATTGGTTGTGGGTTCTCGACGCGTTGTGCTTATTGCATGAAAGTTTGCGTTGACCAGCAACCGGAAGTGACAGACTTTGGCGGCGGTCATCGCACATCATGTTGGCTTCATCATGAATTTGCGCCCAAAGTAGACGCGCCGTTTGCGGGAGGTGTATAATGGCTTCTGATAAGGTAGTCCTTGATGTTAAGAATCTAAAGAAATATTTCAACGTAGGGCGTGACGCCGTTCTTAAAGCCGTTGACAACGTAACCTTCCAGATTCACGAGGGCGAAACACTGGGCATGGTCGGCGAATCGGGTTGCGGCAAGACCACATGCGGGCGTACCGCGATTGGTATTTACTCGAAAACGGACGGCACGGTGCTTTATAACGGGCGCGACGTTCATGCCATGAAGGGCAAAGAGCGCACGGCTTTCACGAAGGAATGTCAAATCATATTCCAGGACCCATACGCGAGTCTGAACCCACGCATGACTGTTTCTGATATTATCGCCGAGGGCATAGACATTCACGGTATGGCCGCGAACGACAAAGACCGCGCCGAACGTATTTATCACCTACTGGATTTAGTCGGGTTAAACAAAGAGCACGCGAGTCGCTTTGTCCATGAGTTTTCAGGCGGCCAGCGTCAGCGTATCGGTATTGCGAGAGCGCTGGCGGTTGAACCGCGCTTCATCATGTCTGATGAGCCGATTTCTGCGCTAGACGTGTCCATTCAGGCGCAAATCGTGAATCTTCTAATAAAGCTACAGAACGAAATGGGGCTGACGTACCTATTCATTGCGCATGACCTAAGCATGGTCAAACACATTTCTGACCGTGTGGCGGTTATGTATCTGGGTACACTCGTTGAACTGACGACAAGCGAGATGCTCTATGAGAACCCGCTGCATCCGTATACGCAAGCGCTACTGTCAGCGATTCCGATACCCGACCCGCGCGTGGCTAGAAAGCGTGAGCGCATAAGATTGCGCGGTGAGGTTAGCTCACCGATTAACCCGTCGGCAGGTTGCCGCTTCAAAGACCGTTGCGCGGCGGCTATGCCGTGTTGTGGCGAAGAATTGCCAGAATTGCGCGAAGTGGAGAAAAACCACTTTGTCGCGTGTCACTTGTTCAAGTAATTATGAAGCGTACAATATGGGAAGTGTTGAAAGCTGCCATTATAGGCATTACGGCCGCCGCATGTGTCGCGCTAGTCGTATTTGTGATTGCGTCAATCGCAACGGCGGGTTCTATGACCGATTCGCTGGAGGCCTCAAAACGCGCGGTGTTATTCTTTGCGGCGTTGTCTATGTTCTTTTCGGCGGCGGCATTCTTTCGCAAGGAGAGCAAACGCCCTTTAGCGGACAGTGAAGGTTATAGGAAGTTATTCCGCAATATTCCGTTCGCGCTCACATTGTTTATCGGGGCGTTTGCGGGCACGGTTATTGCGGCTGTATTGGAGTATCTTGGCGGTTAGTACGTAAAATTAAGCACGCTGTTATGAAAATGACAGCGTGTTTTAGCTTGTAAATATGAGGAGAGTGTGTTATGGGGGATTTCTGTTTAGCATTACCGACTGTAGCTGATGAAGAAGCAATGAAACTGATGATGCGCGAATGGCATGAAGCGGGTGGGAGAATTAACCCCGGGTTACTGAAACGTTATGCGGAAGAGAAGGGCTTTTCGGCGTGGCTGGATTATCTGGAAACTTGCGCTGACAAGGACAAAGTTGGTGACAATGTGCCACAGACGCTCTATTTCATCAAGAATGGCTGTGATATAATCGGCGCGATTGCGGTCAGACATTATCTAAACGAATCGAACACGATTAGCGGCGGTCACGTTGCCTATGGCATACGCCCAACATGCCGAGGCAAAGGATATGGCCATATCGCGCTAAAACTGGCTGTTGCCAAGTTGAATGAAATGGGCATAACTAAGATTCTGGTCACATGTGACGCCGACAACTTAGCTTCAGAGCGCGTCATCCTCCGTGCGGGCGGTGTAATGGAGAATCAGGCGTATAATGAAGACGGTATTTTGATGAACCGATATTGGATTGGTTAGGTCTTTAACAAAGGTGATGAAATGACAAAAACGATACCATGCAAGAATTGTCCAAACGGCTGTGAAATAACGGTAGAAACGGATGGCGAGATTCTGGTTAATACAAAGGGCGCGAACTGCTCAAATGGGCTGATGTATGTTGAGCAGGTGTTGTTTGCGCCTGTCAAGATAGCCAAAACATTCGTAAAGGTGGAGGGCGGTGAGAAAACACAGGTCAATGTCACCACAAACGAGCCGATACCCAAGAGCCGCCTTTTTGATGTTATAAAGGCGGCGCACAAGATGACGGTTAAAGCGCCCATTCACGCGGGGCAGATTGTCATACAAAACGTGTTGGGTTTAGGCGTTGATTTCATAGCTGAAACAGACGTACCAAAAGTGTAACAAAAATATTTATTCATGTTTGACAAACTTTGGGGCGATTGTGCCAAAAATATCTGACGATATTCCATGTTGTATATGCCTGTCATTTACTGTATACTATTGCAAAACGGAGCATACTCATGTATACTCACGCATACCTAAGCATACAGGGAGGAAACGGAGAATGAAAAAGTTTTTGGCAGTATTGGCAATGTTTTGTGTGTTTGCGGTTATTTTTGGGCTTTCGGCGTGTTCGGGCGGCGGTTCGTTAAGGATGGCTACAGAAGCCGGCTTTGAACCGTTTGAATACTACGAGGGTCAAGACATAGTGGGTATTGACGTAGATATAGTGAACGCAATCGCGAAAGAACTGAACCAGAAGCTTGAAATTACAGACATGGACTTTGACTCGGTGCTCGTAGCCCTTTCGGCTGACAAGGCTGACATCATCGCGGCCGGTATCACAGTTGACGAAGACAGAAAACAGAACATGGACTTTACGATTCCCTACTACAACGCGTCACAGGTTATCATTATTCGTGGCGATTCTGACATCAAAACGGCCGACGACTTGGCGGGTAAGAAAATCGCCGTGCAGTTAGGCACAACAGGTGACGATATTGTCAGCGAAATGACAGACGTGACCATTCAACGCAACAAGAAATTCTTTGAAGCCGTTGAAGACCTGAAACTCGGTCGCGTAGACGCGGTGGTTATGGACAACTTCCCCGCGAAGATTTTCATTGACCAGAACCCGAACCTTGTTATGATTGAAGAGCCGCTCAGTGTTGAAGAATACGCGATTGGCGTTAAAAAGGGCAATACGAGCCTGCTTAACACAGCCAACAAGGTCATTCAAAAGCTTATTGAATCCGGCGAAATGGATAGAATTATCAGCAAGTATACAGAGTAACCATAGATAGGGGCGGTTCTAATGGCACTGCTACAGGGATTTGCTGACAGCTTCTATCTGAACTTCATAAAGCAAAGCCGCTACCTGTTTATACTGAACGGTTTGGGCATTACGGTTTCCGTGACGATTTTTGCGGCGATTCTGGGGCTTCTGCTCGGCGTACTCGTTGCTGTCGTGAGGTCGTCGCATGATTTGACGGGGCGTTACCGCATAGGCAACGCGATAGCCAAGGTATATATCACGGTTGTGCGCGGTACACCCGTTGTCGTTCAGTTAATGATTGTTTTCTACATAGTATTTAGGCCGCTCCCCTCAGTGCCGGGCGTTATCGCGTGTATTCTGGCGTTCGGCTTGAACTCGGGCGCATATGTCGCAGAGATTGTGCGCGGCGGCATCATGAGTATCGACAAAGGGCAGATGGAAGCGGGGCGCTCGCTCGGTTTCACTTATAACGCAACCATGCGCCATATCATCTTGCCCCAGACGTTCAAAAACGTCTTGCCCTCACTCGGCAATGAGATAATCACGCTTCTTAAAGAAACGAGCGTCGCGGGCTTCATAGGCGTCGCTGACCTCACTCAAGGCGCGAATATCATCAGAAGCCGAACATTTGACGCATTCTTCCCGCTTTTGGCGGCCGCCGGGATTTATCTGGCGATTGTCATGCTAATGACAGCGGGGTTGACGCGGATAGAGAGGAGGTTAAGACGTGGCGACAGATAACGAAATTCTTATTGAGGTTAAGAACCTCACAAAGTCGTTCGGTGAGGTTCACGCGCTTAATGATGTATCAACAGACATAAAGCGCGGCGAAGTCGTCGTAATCGTAGGGCCGTCTGGTAGCGGCAAGTCAACATTCCTGCGCTGTCTGAACCAACTCGAAGACCCAAACGGCGGTCACGTCATCTTTGAAGGCTTCGACTTAGTGGACTTACGCGTAGATATAAACCTACATAGACAGCGCATGGGCATGGTTTTCCAGCATTTCAACCTATTCCCGCATATGACTGTTCTTAAAAATATGACGCTTGCACCTATTAAGCTATTGAAGCTTACCCAAGAAGAGGCCGAAGAACGTGCCATGCGCCTGCTGGAGCGCGTTGGGTTGGAGATGAAGGCCAACGAGTACCCCGCCATGCTGTCTGGCGGACAGAAACAGCGTGTCGCGATTGTCCGCGCGCTCTGTATGCAACCCGATGTGATGCTTTTTGACGAACCAACAAGCGCACTTGACCCCGAGATGGTGGGCGAGGTATTAGACGTTATGAAAAGCTTGGCGAACGAGGGTATGACAATGGTTGTTGTCACCCATGAAATGGGCTTCGCTAGTGAAGTGGGTACCCGCGTGGTATTCATGGACGGTGGGCGCATAATCGAAGAAGCCCCACCCAAGGAGTTTTTCAACGCGCCAAAGAATGCGCGGTTACAAAGTTTTTTAAGTAAAGTAATATAGCAAAGAGAGCAGATGCCCGATAGTTCGCGGCGTCTGCTCTCTTTGTAGTAAGATTTGATTTTAGGGGCGTTCTGTGCTAATATATCATCATACCTGTAGCCACCGCTTGCGTTTATATTATAAAGGGGGGGAACAAGATGACCGGGGCTTTGAAGGTAATTTACACATCATGTATGGTGCTGGGCATTGTGATACCGCTGTTGGGGCTTCTCGTCGGTGCTCTCGGGAACTGGCTTGATTTCGACGCAGAGCTCGATATTGACGGTGACGGCGTGCCTGACTCACCGTTTCCTGTGGGTTTTCTTGATACGCTGTTCGGGGCGCTCGTGTTCGGAGCTGTCGGGTGGCTGACTATGCTGTTTGGTATAGACGTATATGCGCAACTCGTGGCGGGTGTTGTGTTCGGCGTGTGTGCCCAACAGGCGGTGAGGCGTTATGTAATAATGCCGTTGCGGCAAAACCGCGCGAATGCGATAGACTATAATGACCTCGTGGGCAAAACAGGTACTGTTATCCTCACGATTCATCCGCATAAAAACGGCACGATTTCGCTTGAGGATTCAACAGGCAGTAAGATTACGTATCCCGCATCCTGCATTCAGGGCGATATTGAACAGGGTACGCTGATACGCGTAATGTCCGTTGATACGGACACTAAGGTGTGTGAGGTAGAAACTGTAAGATAGATAAAAGGGGGATTTATCATGGATATCATTCAAGTAGCTATCATTGTCGGCAGTGTTGTTGTTGGATTAGTGCTCTTGATTATCGCCGTGCTGTCTACATGGAAGAAGATTCCGTCAGACAAGGCGGCCGTTATCGTTGGCATGGGCAAGCCAAAGGTAGTAACGGGTGGTGGCACAATCGTTATCCCGCTGTTTCAACAGATGGACAAAATCACGCTTGAAAACATCATGTTTGCCGTCAAGATTGAGCAGACGAAAACATCATTGGGCGTGCCGATTAACGCCGAGGGTATCGTCGTGTTAAAGGTCAAGAATGACCGCGCGAGTATTCTAGCGGCCGTTCAGCAGTTCAATTGCTCCGACGAAAAGAGCACGGTTGAAATGATTAAGTCGCAGGCTTCCGAAATTTGCAAGGGTAAGTTACGCGAAATCGTATCGAGTATGAGCGTTGAGGACATCTATAACGACCGCGAAGCATTCGCGTCAAAGGTTCAGCTTGTGGCAGGTACAGAGCTGGGCGAGATGGGTTTAGAGCTTAAATCGTTCACAATCAACGACATCAACGACAGCGAAGGCTACATAGAGGCGCTTGGTAAGGAACAAATCGCGAAGGTCAAGAGCGCGGCGGCTATTGCCGAGGCATTGGCGGCGAAAGAGCGAGAGGTCAGAACAGCAGAAGCCGAGCGTGACCAGCGTATCATGAAGGCAGAAGCCGTTCGCAGGGGAACACAGGCCGAATTAGAGGCCTCAACCCAAATCGCCGAAGCGACAAAGGAGAAGGAAGTCCGGCTGGCGGCATACCGCAAGGAGCAAGAAGCCCGCAAGGCCGAAGCCGACGCGGCGTATGTAATTCAACAGAACATCACAAGTAAAGAAGTTAAGAATACAGCTATGGACGCAATGGTACTTGAAGCAGAGCGTAAACGCGACGTCGCGAACGCCGAAATGCAGATAGAAATTGCGCGTGAGCAGAAGGCTATTGAATTAGCGGCGAAACGCGCCGAACGCAAACGCGCCGAGTTGCAAGAAACCATGATTGCGCCCGCCGAGGCCGACAAGAGCCGTAAGATGCTTGAAGCCGAGGCGACGAAGTTCCAAGAGATTCAACGCGCACAGGCCGAAGCAGAGAAGATGAAACTAGAAGGTGAAGCGAGCGCGTCAGTTGTCGAGATGCGCGGACGTGTCGAAGCGGAAGTTATTCGTCAAAAAGGTCTGGCCGAAGCCGATTCAATCCGTGAAAAGGGTCTGGCAGAAGCCGAAGCGCTCGACAAACGCGCCGAAGCCCTCCAAAAGATGGAAGAAGCCGGTATGGTCAGTATGGTTATTGAAAAACTACCCGAAATCGCACGCGCTATTTCTGAGCCGCTTTCCCGTATTGACGGCATCACGATTATCAGCGGCGGCGAAGGCGAGGGTGGCGTGGCAGACGTGGCGCGTTACACAGCCAGTGGGTTACGCGCCGTTCGCGACGCGACATATGAGGTGACAGGTTTTGACCTGTTCGAGGTTATGAAAGCCAAGACATTCGAGGGCGTAACAACGCGCAACATTAACGTCACTTCAACGGGCGAATCCACTGCGATAGCAGAAGCCGCGATTGCGTCTGTCATCGTAGACGAGAAAGACAAGTAAAAAAACAGTTGATAGACTCAACCACGGGATGCCCATGCATCCTGTGGTTTCTTGTTTGGGAGGATATTATGGAGATTTGGGATGTGTATGACGAGAAACGCGCTAAAACGGGGCGAACAATGGTGCGCGGTGAAGCGGTCGCGGAAGGTGACTACCATTTAGTCGTCCATGTGTGCATCTTCAACAGCAAAGGCGAAATGCTCTTACAGAAGCGCCAAGCGTTTAAGAAAGGTTGGCCCGGCATGTGGGACTTGACAGTGGGGGGCGCGGCAATTGCAGGTGATGACAGCAATAAAGCCGCCGAGCGCGAATTGTTTGAAGAAATCGGCTATGCGGCAGATTTGAGTAAAATGCGCCCACATTTGACTGTCAACTTTGATACAGGGTTCGATGATATTTACTTAATGACGGCTGATGTGGATATCGACAGCCTGCAATTGCAGTATGAAGAAGTTGAACAGGTCAAGTGGGCAACAAAAGAAGAGATTAACGAAATGCTTAAAAGCGGTCAGTTCGTACCGTATCATCAATCGTTAATTAACTTATTGTTTGAAATGCGCAATCATTTTGGGGCTATAATCAAAGATTGAATCTGTAAATATAGAAATTCAACAAAGTAACGCAACTTCGCCTATCAGCTCAGTTGCGTTTAAATATCGAATGGCTATAGTAATACACAATCGACTCAGCATTCTCGTTAATAGCTTTCGTGCCGTCAACACGCAAAACGGGGCACGGCAACTCCGCCGCCCAGTCTTCGTGCTGTTTCAAACAGACTAGCGGGTGTTCGCCGCTGTCATATTGAGCCGCATCGTTCAGAAACTTGATGTTAAGCTCATACATATCCCCACCGGGAAGGATACGCTCGCCGAACATAGCAAATTCACGCTTGTGAAGCCGCTCCATACGCACTTCGGTTGGGGCAGTCATAAAAACCGCCAATTCGAACATAGGTTCGAACGACTTGCGAATACTCCACATTGACCCAGACATTACAAAGTGCGGGTTTTGGGATATATCGCTCATTAGCCGCGCGACCCGCTCTTCTCTTGGGTGTAATACGGTGTACGGGATTTCAGTATCCCATCGCCAATGATAATCATCTAAATCAAAATGAGGGTAATTGAGCCGTCGGGCTACTTCTTTCCCTAGTGTAGTATCTCCAACGCCAGCAGCGCCAAATAGAATAATACCCCTGTACATTTTTTCACCGCCTTAAAAATAGTGCAATCATTATAACACAAAAAATGCTACTCAGACATAAAACTTGCGTCTTAAACATAAGCCCTTGAAAACCTCGCGGCGAATCACTATGATAATAATAGCTGATTTGGTGTAGTTGGGGGTGCGTTGTGAGGGTAGCTGTTTATGGAGAGCCGGAGGAGTTGGCTTGGTTGTGGCATAAGGTGTTGATGGTCTGTGGAACTGGGAGGGTGACCTCACCTGCTGACATTGTGCTGTTTGACAGAGAGTGTGACTTTGTTACATCTGTTGCCGCCACGGATTTTGATGTCATTCTGGCTGCCAAAAACGGGGCGAGTGGTCTTGAAAGTTTGAAACGCGTGAGGCTCTTTAACCGCGAAAGCCCTGTAATTTGGTTAACGGATTGTGAAAACTACATAGAGATGGCGGGTTTATTGGATGTGGCGGCGTTTGTGACCAAACCTATTGAAGATGAGAAATTGAAAAACGCTATTGAGATGTGTAAGGAGTGGAAATCCGCGCGAGAGTATTACGACTTATATTATGAAAAGGTTTAGCTACTGAGAAAAAACAGGGCGGTTCGATTGACCGCCCTGTTTTTGTATACATTATTGCGCGAGCTCTTGAAGTTTTTCAGGTATATTGATGTGCTGTGGGCAATGTGATGTACACTGCATACAAGACACACATTGGGCGGCGTTTTTCTTGTCGATAAACGTACCCGATACCCAGTTGGTGTTTTGGCGCATGGACAGTGTGTTCCAAGCTTTGAACAACGCGGGGATTTCAACTCCTGCCGGGCAAGGCATACAATACGCGCAACCCGTACACGGAACCTTCTGCGCCGCCTTGATGCCCGCGCAAACCTGTTCAATCGCGTCATGCTCCGCGTCTGAAAGCGGGGCGGGGTTCGCGAATACTTCTATATTCTGCTGAATCTGTTCGAGGTTGCTCATACCGGACAAGATTGTCATTATGCCCGGGCGTTCGGCGAGCCAGCGGAAAGCAAAGCTGACAGGCGTACCGCCCAGACGCGCATACGGCGCGGCGATTTCAGCGGGGATGTCGGACAGAATGCCGCCTTTGAGCGGTTCCATGATGATGAGGGGTATATTGCGGCCTGTGATTTCTTCGTAGCCGGCTAGCCCCGGGTTATCGTCAAGGTCAAGATAATTCAACTGAACTTGAGCGAAATCCCATTGAGCGTAGTCGAGAATGGCTTTGAGCGTATCGAAGTTGTCGTGAATCGAGAAACCCACGTGGCGAATCTTGCCCTCTGCCTTCTTCTTCTGAGCCCATTCGTAGGCGTTCAGGCTCTTCAGCTTCTCGAAAGTGCCCGCGTCAAGGCTGTGCATGAGGTAGAAATCTATGTAGTCCATGCCGAGGCGTTCAAGCGTTGTGTTGAATGTCGTGTCCAAGTCCTCGGGGGTTTTCAAATCCCAAAACGGCATCTTGCTGGCGACGAAATAGCTTGTGCGGTCATAAGGCGCGAGCGCTTGACCGAGCGCGACTTCGCTCTTTCCACCGTGATAGACAAAAGCAGTGTCAAAATAGTTCACACCGTGCTCAATCGCATAGGCAACCATGCGGTTGACATGCTCTTGGTCAATAACCTTATCTACTGTAGGCAGACGCATAGCGCCGAAGCCCAGTTTTGAAACCGTGATGTCGAGAGATGGAATTTTTTGTGTTATCATGCGTTATCTCCTTTACAAACGTTGGATTTAGATATACAATACTAGTGATACATCTATTTTAACAGTTTATTTAGTTTTTGCAAGTACGCACTATAATTTCCAATAGTGTTATTTAGGTAACTGTCGGAGGGATATATGGACAAAATTGTGGTTAGCTGTGAAATAGAAATAACACTGCGGGTTATCGGTGGAAAATATAAGCCACTCATACTTTACGTTCTAATGGAGGAGGGGACAAAGCGTTTTTCGGAGCTTCTTTGCCGTATTGAACATATTTCACAGAAAACGCTTACAAACCAACTCCGCGAGCTCGAAGCGGATGGGCTTATTTCGCGTGAGGTTTTCCCGGTTGTACCACCGCGGGTTGAATATAGTTTGACGGAAAAGGGCAAGACACTGTTCCCGATTCTTGAACTTATGTGTGACTGGGGCACGAAAAACAACGACGGAAGGTATATTATGTTGGAACCGCAATGTAAATAGTTGTTGACAGATTCAATAAACAATATTATAATACGTTTATAATTTTGATAAACGTAGGTGAGAATATGATGGATGTTGAACAACTGACGTTAGACGAACTGATAGCGGGGTATACGGAAGATACGGGGAATAATAGCTTTACTTGTTTGATTTGCGGTAAGACGATTCATTGCGGCGAAATGGTTGAAGTCAACGACCGCCTTATGGTTGGCGAGTTTGCCATGAAGGAGCATTTGGAGCAGGAGCACCCAAAACGACTCGACATCATACTGAACGCGGACAACAAGTATGTGACACTCACAGATACACAACGCGAATTGATTCTATTGTTCAGCAGCGGGATGACTGACGCAGAGATAGCCAAAAAATTGCAGATTGCGGCGTCAACTGTTCGGCACCAGCGGTTTTTGTTCCGTGAGCGCGCTAAAGAGGCCAAGATGTATCTTGCAATCTGGGCACTGGCGAAGATTGACCCCAAAGAGAAGAAACGCCCACTCACAAAACAACAGGCCGAAGCTATGTATGATGAAGATTATGAGATTACGATGGCAGAGGCTATCAAGATTCAAGAAGGTGTCTTCCATAGCCTTGAACCGATGAAGTTGAAAACCCTGTCGCCGAAACTGAAAAAGCGAATTGTCGCGCTAAAGACGATTATCGAGCTGTTTGTGTCGGAACGTCAGTATACGGAAAAAGAGGTCAATGAGATTCTGGAGCCTGTGTATGAAGATTTTGTGACGCTAAGGCGTGAGCTTATCAATTACGGTTTCATGAAGCGTACAGACAACGGCGCAGAGTATTGGAGGTTGTAATCGTATTATGGTATTCGCGAAATGGTTTCGCGGTTTGAATGCTGATGTGGGGCAGATTCTGGACAGTGTTTTCACGCACGAATTAAACATGCCCGAACATGCGGTGGCTGATGAGCATGACGCAACAGCTCTTTATGTTGTTGTGTACGACGACGACACAGCCGCCGCAACTGGGCGGCTTATATTAGAAGGTTCGCGTTTCGTTATATCGCGGGTTTGTGTGTTGAAAGGTTTTCGCGGCAAGAAATTGGGGGATTTAGCCGTAAGAATGTTGGTTCGCAAGGCGTTTGATATGGGGATGAATGAGCAATACGCAAAGACACTGCCCGAAGCGCGGGAATTCTTCGAGAAATTGGGGTTTGTAGTGACAGAAGAGGGTAGGGCGGTTGTTGAAATGAAGCATATAGGTGATATCAACCCCGCGTGCGGTTAACATGCGTAGTTACAAATACCTTTATAAAGGGGGCATTCGGCGCAGATAGGTTGTTTGCGGCAATGCTCCTTTGCGTTTATCACAATGGCGGCGTGGTAGTTATTATATAGGAAAGAATCCGTTTCGATACTGGTTTCAAACAGTGATTTTATTACGTCATAATCGCGTTTAACATCAATGCCAACGCGTTTAAGAAGCCGCCTTGTATAAGCGTCAACAACAAAAGTCGGAAAGCCGAACGCATACAGCAAGATGCTGTCGGCGGTTTCTTTGCCCACACCGCGCACGGCGAGTAACTCCGCGCGTAAATCGGTGAGAGGGCGCGATTTCACAGCATCAACCGAATACCCATACTGCTTATACCACGATGTGACGTTCTTAATATATGCGGCTTTTACGTTAAAAAATCCAGCGGGACGAATGTGGTCAATCAAAACTTCAATCGGCATATTCTCTATCTGTTTAGGCTCGGGCGGCAATTCAAAATTGGCGAGCGCCTTCTCGACATTCGACCAAGCAGTGTTTTGTGTGAGAACTGCGCCAAGAATTACCTCATAAGGCGTTCTTGCGGGCCACCAATTGAGATTACCATAACGCGCATCAAAAGTATCATAAATCAATCTAATCAGTTCGATATTTTCCATAAATTACATCTCCTATAAAATAAAAAAAGGAATAAAAAACATGTTGACAGAAAAAGACAGATGTGATACAATATCTGAATGTATCCCCATAAACATGCTAGTTTAACCTTATATGGATATTATAGCACGTTTTTTGGAGGATTTCAAGTACTATTGTTGAAAAAAGATAAGAAATTTTAGGAGGTCGCGCCGCTATTGTGTAATTTTTCTTGTTTAATGATTATGCGCGAAGACTTTCTTTCATACCGAATACTTCACATATAAACATATTTCAAACCTCTTACGCTAAAAGGAGCGGATTGCATGGAGAGAAACAGGATTAAGCCGCTAAGACTGGGTGAAGTCACGCGCATGAGTTATTCGCGCATTGAAGACGCCCTGGAGATGCCTAATCTTATTGAAGTTCAGCTCGACAGTTACAAGTGGTTCTTAGAAGAGGGTTTCCGCGAGGTCTTTCAAGACATCAGCCCCATTACTGACTATAGCGGTTCACTCATGCTTGAGTTTGTGAACTACCGCTTAGACAAAGAACCTAAGTATACGGTAGAGCAAGCCAAGGAGCGCGACACGACATACGCCGCCCCGCTTTGGGTCACGGTAAGGCTTAAATATAAGGAACAGAACGAGTATATCGAGCAGGACATCTTCTTAGGTGACTTCCCGCTTATGACAGAAACGGGCACGTTTATTATAAACGGCGCAGAACGCGTTATAGTCAGTCAGCTTGTGCGTTCGCCCGGTATCTATTATGATATAAAGTATGATAAAGTCGGCAAACAGTTAATGAGCACAACCGTTATTCCGAACCGCGGCGCGTGGCTTGAGTATGAAACAGACTCATCCGACGTGTTTTCTGTGCGTGTGGACAGAACGCGTAAAGTACCCGTAACTGTTTTCATCCGCGCTATGGGTATCGGCACTGACGCAGAGATTATTGAGTTGTTCGGCGAAGAACCGAAGATTTTGGCGACGATTGAGAAGGACGTAGCTAAGACTTATGAAGAAGGTCTTATCGAAGTCTATAAGCGCATCCGTCCGGGTGAGCCGCCGACTGTTGAGAACTCCGAAAGCTTATTGCGTAACATGTTCTTCGACCCGAAACGCTACGATTTGGCGAAAGTCGGGCGTTATAAGTATAATAAGAAGCTTCACCTAAAGAACCGCGTGCGCGGTTTGCGCCTTGCCGCCCCTGCGATTGACATCACAACGGGCGAGATTATCGCGGGTGAGAATGAAGTCATCACAATGGAACTCGCGGAACAGATTCAGAACGCGGGCGTTGCCTCAATTTCTGTAATCACGGCTGACGGGCGCAAGACAAAGGTACTGACTAACCACATGGTTGATATCAACTACTATATCGGTCATATGGGCTTAGACGGTAAGACTTTGGGCATTAAAGAGCTCGTGCATTACCCCGTTCTCGCGAAACTACTTGAAGAATACACGACGGCGCAAGCCCTCGCTAACGCGATTCGCGAGAACATGAGCCGCCTAATCCCGAAGCATATCACGATTGACGATATGATGGCTTCCATTAACTATATCATATGCTTAGACTATGGTATTGGTAATACGGACGACATCGACCATTTGGGCAACCGCCGCATTCGTGCCGTGGGTGAGCTTCTGCAAAATCAATTCCGTATTGGTCTTACGCGTATGGAGCGCGTTGTGCGTGAGCGAATGACGATACAGGATATGGACGCTGTTACACCGCAAGCCCTCATTAACATTCGCCCCGTAACAGCCGCGATTAAGGAATTCTTCGGTTCATCACAGCTTTCACAGTTCATGGAGCAGACAAACCCCATGGGCGAATTGAACCATAAACGCCGTCTTTCCGCGCTAGGCCCCGGTGGTCTGTCGCGTGACCGCGCAGGCTTTGAAGTCCGTGACGTTCATAACTCACACTATGGGCGTATGTGCCCGATTGAAACGCCCGAAGGTCCCAATATCGGTCTGATTAACTCCCTTGCGACATTCGCGAGAATTAACGAATATGGCTTTATTGAAGCCCCGTATAGAAGAGTTGTTAAAGAAGCCGGCAAGCCGCCGCGAGTGACCGACGAAGTCATCTATGTAACGGCTGACGAAGAAGAGAACTACATCATAGCGCAGGCGAACGCGCCGATTGACAAAGAGGGGCATTTCCTCAATGCGCGTGTCGGTTGCCGCCACAAAGACGACATCAATGACGTTGACCGCGAGCTCGTTGACCTCATGGACGTATCGCCGAAGCAGATAGTTTCTGTCGCGACGGCACTGATACCGTTCCTTGAAAATGACAACGAAACACGCGCGCTCATGGGCGCAAACATGCAACGTCAGGCAGTACCACTTCTGACAAGCAAAGCCCCGATTGTCGGCACAGGTATAGAGCACAAGTCCGCCAAGGACTCGGGCGTGTGCGCCGTGGCGAAAGAATCGGGTGTGGTTGAATATGTTTCAGCTGACCGCATCGTTTTACGCAACGACAACGGCTCACGCGACACATATCGCCTACAGAAATTCGCGCGTTCTAACCAAGGTACATGTATTAACCAACGCCCGATTGTCAAGAAAGGGCAGATAATCAAGAAGGGTCAGATTATAGCTGACGGCCCATCCACAGAGCAGGGCGAATTGGCTCTCGGCAAGAACCCGCTTATCGGCTTTATGACGTGGGAGGGTTATAACTATGAGGACGCTATCTTGTTAAGCGAGCGCCTTGTAGCTGACGACGTTTATACATCTATTCATATAGAAGAATACGAGTGCGAAGCGCGTGATACGAAGCTCGGTTCAGAAGAAATCACGCGTGACATCCCGAATGTGGGTGACGAAGCGCTCAAAGACCTTGACGAAAACGGCATTATCCGCATTGGCGCGGAGGTAGGCCCGAACGACATTCTTGTCGGCAAGGTCACGCCAAAGGGCGAAACAGAACTGACGGCAGAAGAGAAGCTGCTACGCGCGATTTTCGGCGAAAAGGCGCGTGACGTGCGTGACATGAGCTTACGCGTACCGCATGGTGAATCGGGCATTATCGTTGACGTTAAGGTGTTCAAGCGTGAGAACCACGACGAACTCCCACCCGGTGTAAACATGGTCGTGCGTGTCAATATCGCGCAAAAGCGCAAAATCAGCGTCGGCGACAAGATGGCCGGTCGTCACGGCAACAAGGGCGTTATCTCACGCGTTCTGCCAGTTGAGGATATGCCATTCCTGCCGAATGGCAGACCGTTGGACATCGTACTGAATCCTCTGGGCGTTCCGTCGCGTATGAACATCGGTCAGGTTTTCGAGGTGCATTTGGGTTTGGCTGCGAACGTACTTGGTTTTAAGATGGCAACCCCTGTCTTTGACGGCGCGAATGAGCAAGATATAGTAGACATACTGACACTTGCCGACGACTTCGCCAACATGGAGTGGGAAGACTTCCACGAGAAGTGGGAGCCGATTCTTGACGACTTTATGATGGCTGATTTAGAAGCCCACAAAGACCACCGTGAAGAGTGGCGCGGGGTTGAAATTTCAACAAACGGCAAAATCCGCCTGCGCGACGGTCGCACGGGCGAGTATTTCGACAACGCCGTTACAGTTGGCTTCATGCACTATCTGAAACTTCACCACCTGGTTGACGACAAGATTCACGCGCGTTCAACAGGCCCGTACAGCTTGGTCACGCAACAGCCATTGGGCGGTAAGGCTCAATTCGGCGGACAGCGTTTCGGCGAGATGGAAGTTTGGGCGCTGGAAGCTTACGGCGC
>CAZOVK010000012.1:0-40192 GCA_964583165.1 uncultured Defluviitaleaceae bacterium
GGGGTGGGTTTGTTTTAATAGGGATATTATCGTTTTCTCTTGGCGTTTATTTAATGTATCTGCGCAAGCAAAGAGTATGCCATAATCCCAGTTAGCGTTTTTGACACACAAGCACAGATTTTATCAAAAGCTGTTGAATTTAGATTTGGCGGCTTTTGATGTATATGCGAGGTTATTTGTATGATGGGTGGCTTTATGGACTTAAAGAGCTTATTAGAATCAAATGATTTGAAGTCGATGGAGAAGCGTATAGAAATTGTTCATGCGTTGCAACTTGGGTTGCTTCAAATTCATGAAATAGTCGAAGTTTCTAGTAAAGTTAATGATAAAAAACTCGCTACTATATTAGAGGCAATGGAAGAAATCACACGAAGCAAGCCCGAAAAATCAACGCTTGAATGGTTGTTATTCGCAGAAAAGTATATTGATGCACCTTCAAATACGCTCAAAAGAGAAGCATCACGAATTGTTGGAAACATAGCAGAATTTTTCGAGAATAACCTCGAAACATCAATCCAAAAGTTACTGCAAAATACGAAAAATGAGGGAACTGTCGTCCGTTGGGGTAGCGCATACGCATTCGCCAAGATTATCGTTTTACCATACTTCGCAAATAACGAGCTTTTTGATATATTAAGCGAAATATGTGAAAATGAAACAGAAAGTGGTGTTAAGAACCAGTATCTAAAGGCATTAAAAAAGGCAACTATGTTGAGAAAACGAGCATGATTTGATGTTAGCTTTTAACTCGCACGCACAAAGTTTAGTCAAAAGCTGTCGAATTAGATTTTACGGCTTTTGATATTAGGTAGGACTAGTTGTATAGTATGAATGGAGCGCCTATATGCAAACGGGATTCACTATCTCGAGCCAATGTGACGAAAAAGAATTTTTAGATGTTGTGAGATTAAACGGCCTATTAAAATACAACTTAACTAAAACCTTCGGGAAACTGAAAGAGCCGGATATCGAAATTGTAAAGGTTGCCCGCAATCATGAGGGCATTATAATTGGTGGAGTATCGGGTACTACATACCTATCATCGCTCGAAATAGAAGTTTTGTGGGTTAGCGAAGATTACAGGGGGCAAAACATTGCTTCTCGATTACTGGCAGAAGTCGAATCTGAAGCAAGAGATGTCGGTTGCCACCTTGCGCATCTCACAACTTATTCTTTTCAAGCGCCGGAGTTTTATTTGAAACAAGGATATGTTATTTGTGGGGAAATCACGGGATTTCCGGATGATATTATACTCTACATGCTAAAAAAACAAATGTAAAGTCGGCGTTGGAAGTTCTAAGTGTGATTCATATTAAGCGAATGAGGAAATAGGCTATGAAACGTGAAATCGGAGTAATAAAACCGGACACGCTTAAAGAAGAGTGGCCGGGGCAATGGACTGTTTTTTCGCATTATGAACAGCTCTGTTGCGTGCCGGGTGCGCTGTATGTAGTTACAACGAAGAAAGAGAGCGGTAAAATAAATGCCGGATGGTTTTCTTCGGCTTCTTTTCATGGTGATGGCGGCGGACACTTTTCTATCCTTCCGAGCATTATGCAGTTTACGCATACCTATCGGAATATTTTGCGTGAGAAAGAATTTGTCGTAAACTTTCTTTCGTCAGAATATGAGGCGCATTGCCGCAAGTTGACTGTTAATGGCAGCGATGATATAGACGAGTTGGAAGCGGCCGAGTTAACCGCCGAGACATCAACGGAAATTTCCACCCCGCGAATTAAAGAAGCGTTTTTATCATTCGAGTGTAAATTGGTGTCTGTTACCGACCTCTCCGGCAAAGGTATGAATGCTTTGGTTATAGGGCGTGTTGTAAATGCCGCTGTTGATGAAAGTCACTGTAACATACCTTCTATTTGCGAGAACTTCACTTACAATATCCGCACTATGACTGGCGATGGAGAAGCAAATGCTTTTGCGCGTTTGGAAGTGTATGAGCAGTAAATTAGAACCACAACTAATGGGCATAACACCCGTTAGCCCGTTTGACACTAAATAAGGATTATCTATATTTTGTAGGGGTGATAACTAATGATTGAAGTTAAAATTATTGAAGGCAATAAGAAAGACTTTTTGGAATTACTGTTGTTAGCGGATGAGCAAGAGGATATGATAGACAAATATTTGGACAGAGGTGTACTGTTTGCGCTATATGACGGTGATTTGAAAAGCATCTGTGTTGTAACAGATGAAGGAAACGGCACTTTCGAGATACAAAGCTTAGCGACATATCCACAGTTTCAAAGAAACGGATATGGCAGACATTTAATAGATTATGTCTGCAATTATTATAAAGAAGATGGCACAACTATGATTCTTGGAACAGGCGACACCCCTGTTATCGTGCCTTTTTATGAAAACAGCGGCTTTGTGATTTCACATCGTTTAGAAAACTATTTTATCGAGCACTACAATGAACCTATTTTTGAACACGGAGTGCAATTAAAGGATAAAGTTTACTTAAAAAGAGACCTACAGGGATTATGAGCATAATCTAGGTTGACTTTTTTTGATTCACTTGGTAAGATTATATAAGGGGGCTTCAAATGAAATTCTATATTGCTTCAAGACTTAGAAATTTCGAACAAGTACGAAGACTCTCAGCCTTATTAAAAAACGCCGGTTGGGTTCATACCTATGACTGGACAGCAAATCTTTCGAGTAAAGTTACTGACGTTGAAACATTAAGGGATATCGGGGAAAAGGAATTTAGCGGGGTTAAAGAGGCTGATGTGGTAATTGTGTTGACACCCCAAGGAAAAGGAACACATACGGAACTAGGTATGGCTATCGCACTTAACAAAAAACTGTACTTGTGCCATGAAGACGACACTTATTTTAAGTGTGATGACAATACATCGTCATTTTATTGGCTATCGGGAGTTAATCGACTTATAGGTGATACAGATTATATTGCAAATGAGTTGATTAAATCGCACTGATATGACGAGCAAATCGCATCGATAGCTTTACAAGCACATGACTTTGGTGTATAAATTCGTAATTTTCAAAGATAGGAAGGCGAGCTAATGTTAAAGGTGAATTTTTACGACGATATGGACGATGAAATGCTCAAGTTTGCCGTCGTTATATCAAAATTTGAGGGTAAGTGGGTGTTATGCAAACATAAAGAGCGTAATACCTATGAATGCCCCGG
This sequence comes from uncultured Defluviitaleaceae bacterium, assembly GCA_964583165.1. Classification (GTDB taxonomy): domain Bacteria; phylum Bacillota; class Clostridia; order Lachnospirales; family WRAX01; genus CAZOVK01. The sequence goes on from CAZOVK010000012.1 coordinate 3,173, forward strand.
TGGTCACCGCGAAGAAAATGAAACGATTCAAGACACAGCCAAACGTGAGCTGTGGGAAGAAACGGGCGCGGTTAAGTTTGATTTAACGCCCATCTGTGTTTATGCGGTTGAGCGAGACGGAACAGAATCTTTTGGTATGTTGTATTTTGCTGAAGTTTATGAGTTTGGAGAGCTGCCTAACAGTGAGATTGAAAAAATCGTATTGTTTGATGAGTTACCAAAAGATTGGACTTATCCGCTTATTCAACCAAAGCTTATGGAGAAAGTTCAAGAGTACTTTAGCGCGCAATAGGTTTATCGAGAACCATAGATGAGGAGAATGTGTCATGTCAGGTCAAATAACTATCAAGTACCTACAAGAATACATAAAATCTAAGGACTACAACCCGGAGAATACGCGCGAATACTTCATTAAGCTGGCCGAAGAAGTCGGTGAGCTTGCCCGCGCCATGCACAAAGACTTACGCCCAGAATCAGAAGGTCAGATAAAGAACACCATTGAAGAAGAATTATGGGATGTAATCTATTTTACGCTTGCAATAGCGAATTGTTATGATATTGACGTTGAGAGAATTATACCTTTAAAAGAGGCCATCAATAACGCGAGATATAACCCCGATATAGTATTTAACCCTCAACTCTAAAAAGCTACCGCCCGCGAGAGCGGGCGGTAAGGAGAATATGGCGGGTATATGAGATGTTTTATCAATCGTATTATATATCTTCTGTGACACAAGGCTAACTAGATAGCGTTGTGCGTGAAGCTAGCGATACGGTTTATCGGAATCTCCGTTACCGAACCGAGCCAGTTACGACCTTCGAAGCCGTTATTATAGCCACCGCCGTAGCTGTTGCCACAACCGCCGCAAGGATTGACACCACAGCAGCCGCCGCAGTTGCCGCCGTTCCAGTTGCTATAGCCGCCGAACCAGCCGCTCCAGTTGTTAACATTGCCGTTCCAGACGTTACCGTAGTTTCTGCCTCTGCTGTAACCGCCGAACCCACTCTCCATACCGTAGGTGCCGCCCATGTTGCAGCCAACGCCGTAGTTGTTGCCCATGCATGTGCTACCAATCGGGCAAGCCGGAGCCGCGCCGATGTCTGTGATAAGCTTCACCACACACTCGTTTACAAACGCGAGAACGCCCGTAAAACCACAACCCGAGCAACCACCGCTTGTTGTGAAGATTGTTACCGTACGCCCGAGATATTTCATCAGGTTTTCTACCATACAACATTCGCTCATTTCGCTTTTGACCTCCTTTCGAACCTCTTTGTACATACTATGTAAAACCATGCGTTGTGGTTACAAAGGAAAAGCCGATTAGTTTTTCATATTTCGGAAATACTTTTGTTAAGAGGTGATTATGTTGAATTATAAGACCATAAAGAACTGTAACGGATTTCGCGCGCAGGAAAGCGGCGCGGCGCAGGTTATGGGTTTTGAACCCAACTGCAAGAATTGCATGTACTTTTCTTCAAGAAACTGCTTGCGCGATAAGCTTTCACAAGGGCGGAACGAGATGTTTAGCTGAACCCGATAGCCTATAATAGTATTTCGTGAATGTATTGACATATTCTGCGACTTATCGTATAATAATAACTATGTAAGACCCCTTGATGTCGGGATGAACGTTGTGTGCCGATTAACAACTAAAAGAATGTCGGTTGGTGAGACATCAAAACCAAAGCCTTGTGCTTTGGTTTTTACATATCAAAAGGATGATAGAATGGAACTGCATGGGATTTATACGATTTCTGACCAGTTTTTTATAGACTTTCCCTATCCATATTTGACCCAAAACAAGAACGAAACGCGCCTGATTTATTGTTGTATTCAAGATAAATCAACCTCGTTGTTCTGAATGATAGCATAACGAGCAGCGAAACCAAACTAAACCGATATAAAGAGCGTGCTGCGAGCAGGTTTGTATCAAGGGTTTACATATAACTCGAAAAGTAGAATAAATGACAAAAAGAATCTTATAAACAATACAAAGAGGAACACTTACCGCCCCGAACAAATATTCGGGGCGGTTTCTATTCATCATCACTGCCGCACAATTAGAAGCGGCGCCTTCAAACCATATAGTGCAAGCAACACATTCCGCGCGTCTTCACTGTTATTCACAGAAATAAACCGCCACGAAAGCCCGTCATGCGCCATTACAAACAGCCTGCCTTCCCCAAAGTCAGCGAAGATGGCGCGGTTTGTGCCCGATATAAATACAGGCTCAACACCCTCAAACTCAGGCATATTGCTATAGAACTGCTCCAGAATAGGCGCGAAGGTATCGTGTTCAGCCAAGGCAACCGCATCTAAATCACAGGCGGGCATTATATCGGGGTTCATATTAGGCGCGACAGCATTCAAATGTGGGTAAGCAAGAGCATCAACCCCCGCTTCTGCTACGAAACCCCACATATTATCCTCCTTGCGGAACAGATAACAACGCAAATCCAACGGCGCGTCAACTGAAGTAAACATCACAAGCGCGTACAATTCATCATGCGCCAAATACCTTATCACATGTTGTGTCGCGCTCAAATCAAACGCCGCGATAGTGTCGGCAATACCCTTATAGACCTCATTATCGCTGTCTGGCAAGATGATTTCGCCGTGCTCCTGTTTATATGAAAGCATTAGTTTCGAGAAGTTCTCGCGGTAAATCATGCCGAAACTGTTTTCAGACAGAAGCGCAACGCCGTCTGTAACCTCTATGGCACAGAACAAGTCCATCTTCGAGGGCAAACTCACGCCGAGTTCTTTATAGGCGTTCAAATCAGCGCCGTTTATGTAGAGCACGCGTGCGTTCGCATCAGCGTACTCCTCTTCTAACAGGTTCAGTTGCGCGAGCAATTCGGCCGTCACCAACTCACGCATAAAAAAGTTCTCCAGATATCCGCCGCGTGAGGACTGAAAACCGCCCGCGTAGTTGATGATATACGTTTTAGCAGCGCTTCTTATCTCGTCCAGTTTTTGCCAGACATCAGCGCCTACACCTTCGATGCCGTATGACGGGGCGGGGGGTTCTACAACCGCGCCGTTATCGGGTTTGGGTGTTGAGCTCGCGGCAACAGAAGGCGTTGTTGAATCAACAAATGCGGATTCATCTTCACCGCCCTGATTGAAATATAAGACCGCCCCACATATAAACAAAACGCCCAGAATAGCCGCAATGCCCCAAAGCGTCTTTTCGCGCGACCAGCGTGACACACGCGCCCCGCAATATCCGCATTTCGTGTCAGAATCAGAAACAGCCGTCTTACATCTGCCGCATAACATCAGCTACAGCCCCTTTATGCCGCCCAATCAAATCGTTAAGGCAGTTCTCCTCCCCATCTGTATAGATATACGAAAATAACCAAGTCGGGTTTTCACATTCCCCGACCTCTTCAATCTCAACATCTACATCATCAAAAAAATCGGTGTTATACAAATCATAAATCTTGTCAAAAGCCTCGTCATCCACTTGACCCGGTACAGTCAAAGTCAGCGCAATTTCTATAATATCACGCGTTCTCTTAGCCTTATACCCCGCCACATACTCCAGCCCGTCTTTTACGTCAAACACGGCCAACTCGCTCTCAATCACACCGCTTTCATCATACAACATTAACATAAGTGTGCCGCTATTCGTGGGTTCATCATGTTTAATCGGCTCTATATGTTCCATCTAATCACTCCATTTTTCACAAAAATTTGTCGAACAAGCTACAGTTTCTATTATATAGATATTGAATTTACTTTGCAACCGTTGTATAATGATTTTGTAGTCTGACCATTCCACGCCGGCGACATTAGTTTGCTGTCCGTTTTGTGTTGTCGGGGTGAAAAGTAAGCTTTAGGGGGTTAGCATGAGAATCACGGAACATCCAATTCTTAGCTTTCAACGTGGGCAAAAAGTGACCTTTACATATGACGGTCAGCCCGTTGAAGGCTTTGAAACTGAAACAATCGCCGCCGCGCTACATGCCGCGGGTGTGCGCGCACTTAGCCATTCGGCGGAGAAACACCGTCCGCGTGGGCTTTATTGCGCTATTGGTAATTGCTCGTCCTGTATGATGGTAGTTGACGGCGAGCCGAATGTCAAGATATGCGTAGTCCGTGTCCGCGAGGGCATGAAAGTCGAAACGCAGGAAGGCAAGGGTAATCTACTATGAAAGCCATCGATATTGACATTTTAGTCGCGGGCGGCGGGCCCGCGGGTCTTTGCGCGGCGCTCGAAGCGGGCAAAAGAGGCTACTCCGTTCTGGTTTGCGACCGCAACTACGGCTTTGGCGGTCAGCTCGTGAAACAAACGCACATGTTCTTCGGTTCAGAAAAGCAATACGCGTCTACACGCGGTTTTGACATCGCGGGCATACTCCTAGACGAACTCGGAAAACTCGAAAACATAACACTATGGACAAACGCGACAGTGCTTTCCGTCTACGAAGACGGCATCTGCACGGTTTCGCATAATGATATATACAAGAAAGTCAACCCGAAAAAGATAATTGTTGCTACAGGCGCGTCAGAAAAGAGCCTTGTATTCCCGAACAACGACTTACCGGGCGTTTATGGCGCGGGCGCGGTTCAGACGCTCATGAACGAAAACGGCGTGAAGCCGGGCGACAATGTGGTTATGATTGGCGCGGGTAATATCGGGCTTATCGTCAGTTACCAACTCATGCAGGCGGGCGTTACCGTCAAGGCCGTTGTTGAGGGCGGGCCACGTATCGGCGGTTACCTCGTTCATGCGTCGAAACTGCGCCGTATGGGCGTACCGATAATGACTAGCCACACAATCAAAGAAGCTAAGGGTAACGGTAAGCTTGAAAGCGTAGTTATCTGGGCGCTCGATGAGAAATGGCAGGGTGTCGCGGGCACAGAGCAAGAAATCGTTTGTGACACGCTTTGCGTATCGGTTGGGCTTTCGCCGCTGTCAGAACTTTTGTTCCAAGCGGGTGTTAAGACTAAATTCAACAACGCTCTCGGCGGTTTCGTTGCGCTTCGTGACGTAAACATGCGTACATCCAACCCGAACATCTACATAGCCGGTGACGTAGCCGGTATCGAAGAAGCCTCCAGCGCAATGGTAGAGGGGCGCTTAGCCGGTATCACAGCCGCCAAGGACTTAGGCGCTGACATAGCCGATTTTGACGCCCAATGCGAAGATTATAAGGCCCAGTTGAACGCGCTCCGCCACGGAGAAGTCGGCGAGCGTATCCGCGCCGGGCTTAAAGAGGTGACATTATGCTGATAAAAACAGGTATCCCCACGCCCGAGCAAGTTGATTCTGTTTTCCCGTCTGATGAACGGCTTGCGCAAGGCCCTTGTGTTGTCGTTGAGTGCTACCAGAATATTCCGTGTAACCCCTGTTTCACGGCCTGTAAGCGCGGCGGTATCAAACCGTTCACGGATATAAACAACCTACCCGACGTTGACCACGAAGCCTGTAACGGTTGCACGCTTTGCGTGTCGAACTGCCCGGGTCTTGCCATCATGGTTGTTGACGCGAATTACTCAGAAACAGAATGTGTCATCCGCATTCCGTATGAGTTCATTCCGCTACCTGAGGCGGGTCAGACGGTTGACGCGCTTGACCGCGCAGGCGAATTTGTTTGCAAGGCGAAAGTTGTTCGCGTAATGAACGCAAAATTTCAAGACAAAACGCCTGTCGTATGGCTTGCGTTCGATAAAAGCTTCATGAAGCAAGTCCGCAATTTCAGTATCCCTAAGAACAAGGCTGAAGATTCAATCGTCTGCCGTTGCTCTGACCTGTCTATGGAAGAAATCCGCTCGCTAATCGCCGACGGTTACGACACAATCGACGAGTTAAAGCGCATTCTCCGCTTAGGCATGGGTCCATGCCAAGGGCGCACATGCGTACCTTTGGTCATGCGCGAAATCGCAATGGCGACAGGCACACCGATTGCGGAAGTGAACCCCGGCACATACAGACCGCCCGTTAAGGCTGTCAAACTCGGCGAAATCCTTGACGCCATTGGGGAAGGTGAAGAATAATGCTAAAGACGGCTGATGTAGTCATTATCGGCGGCGGCATATCCGGCGTTTCGATAGCTTATAACCTGCTCAAAGCGGGCGTAAAGGACGTTGTAGTGCTCGAGCGTGGGTATCTCACGAGCGGCGCAACAGGCCGTTGCGGCGCGGGTATTCGCCAGCAATGGGGCACAGAGCTTAACTGTAGCATGGCGAAATTCTCCTGCGAGTTCTTCGAGAACGGCAATGAAGAGTTGCAGTACCGCGGTGACATCGAGTTTCACCAAGGCGGCTATCTACTTATTTCTAGCACACAAAAGGAACACGAACAGTTCCAGAAGAATGTCGCGCTTCAAAACAGTTTAGGCATCAACTCGAAACTGCTCACGCTCGAAGAAGCGCGTGAAATCGTGCCCTATCTTAATACAGACATACTGATTTCCGCTACATACCACGAAAAAGACGGTCACTTGAACCCGTTCCATACAACAATGGCGTTTGCCGAAGCCGTGAAGCGCCTCGGCGGTCACATCCATGACTTCACGACAGTCACAGATGTTGTTGTTGAAAACGGCAAAATCGCGGGCGTTAAGACAGACAAGGGCGATATTTCAGCCCCCGTTGTCGTGAACGCGGCAGGTGGTTGGGCGCAAGACATAGCCAAAATGGCGGGTGTTGACCTCCCGTTGTTCTCAGAGCGCCACCAAATTCTCGTGACAGAACCTGTTGATACTATACTTAGTACAATGGTTATGAGTTTCTCACTCAATATCTACTGCCAACAAGTCCCGCACGGCGGATTCGTCATGGGGCGCGGTGATGCGACAGAACCGCGTGACTACCGCGTCACGAGCAGTTGGCAATTCCTTGACAATATGGTAAAAACAGCATGTACAATCTTGCCGCCGCTCAAAAACGCGCGTTTACTGCGCCAGTGGGCGGGGTTATACAACATGTCCCCTGACCACCACCCGATTTATGGTAAGGTAGAGAGCCTGCCCGGCTTCTTCGTGGCTTGCGGTTACTCCGGTCACGGCTTCATGCTCGCCCCCGCGACAGGCGTGGCGCTCAAAGAAGCCATTCTCGGCGAAACGCCGTCAATCCCGTGGGATATGCTCACGCTCGACCGCTTCGAAAAGGGCGAAGAGCGCGTAGAGCCGTCGGTGGTTTAATAAAACACATTATAAAAGCCGGTATGCAATTAAGCGCCCGGCTTTTTGTTTGCTCAACCTGCTACTTCTTGATTGGGACTATATAGTGCTTTATATCCGTAAACGGTATCGAAAACTCCACGGGTTCGCCAATAACAGCTCCCAGTTTTTTGGCTATCCTCTGCGCAATATTGGCTTCTTCAAACGCCGTGTTGCCCTTCATAGCGTAGACAGAGCCGCCTTTTTTGACGAATGGCAATGTCCACTCCAGAAGTTGGGGCAAATGCCGAACGGCTCTGGCTGTTGCCGCGTCAAAATCACCCGTTTGAATGGACTTCGCTTGCGCTTGCGTTTCATCAACATAAACATGCGCGGTTTTTGTTTCAATGCCAAGAGCATTGCCGACGGCTTCAATAAACTTGAGTTTTTTTAGGGTCGCGTCCACAAACAGCATGTCCAAATCGGGGCGCGCAATCAACATCGGCAACCCCGGGAAGCCCGCGCCCGTGCCCACATCTACAATCTTTTTCGCACTGCTGTCTATAACCTTTAAGACAGTGAGCGAATCAAGGAAGTGCTTCGTGATGATGTCCTCGGGCTGTTTAATGGCCGTGAGGTTCACGCGTGTGTTCCAGTCGATGAGCATCTCCATGAATATGATAAACTTTTCGATTGCTTCGGTGGTTAGGGTTATACCCAGTTGAGTCGCGCCCTCCGTGAGCATCGAGCGTTCGCGTTCGTACATAGTATCTCCTTATTCGCGCGGTTTGCGCGTGCGTTTTTCCAGTTCTACCATGAGAACGGTTATGTCGGCGGGCGTGACGCCTGATATGCGCGACGCTTGCCCGAGGTTTTCGGGGCGTATGGCCGACAGTTTCTGCTTGGCTTCGTGCTTTAGGCTGCCTATGGCGTTGTAGTCAATATCGCGCGGGATTAGCTTGTGCTCCATGCGTTTCGCGCGTTCGACTTGTTCGCGACTGCGCTCGATATAACCCGCGTATTTGATGGTGATGTTAACCTGTTCGGTCACGGGTTCGGGTAGGGTAGGGCGGTTGGTGTCTATTGGGGCGAGCGCGAAATAGTCCAGCTCGGGGCGACGCAGTAATTCGGAAAGTTTGACGCCTGTATTAACCGCAGTGCTGCCATGCTCAGATAGTATGCTCGTGAGAGTTTCACTCGGCGCAATATTTGTCTGCGCGATACGGCTGATTTCTTGCTCTATCTGTTCACGCTTTTCAACAAACCTTGCGTATCGTGCGTCGGAGATTAGCCCAACCCTGTGCCCAAAGTCCGTCAATCGCAAATCGGCGTTGTCTTGGCGCAACAACAGGCGGTATTCGGCGCGACTCGTCATCATGCGGTATGGTTCTTTTGTACCCTTTGTCACCAAATCGTCTATCAAAACGCCGATATAAGCGTCCGAACGCTCTAAAATGAGCGATTCCGCGCCGTTTATTTTGAGCGCGGCATTGATGCCTGCCATTAGACCTTGCGCCGCCGCTTCTTCGTAACCGCTACTGCCGTTTATTTGCCCCGCCGCGTAAAGCCCCGCAACATCCTTGAACTCGAGCGTCCGCCATAGCCGCGTTGCGTCAATACAGCTATACTCAATCGCGTAGGCGTTGCGCAAAATATGTGCGTTTTCAAGCCCGGGGATGGTGCGATACATCTCAATCTGAACGTCCTCGGGCATAGAAGACGACATCCCCGCAACATACCACTCGTCGGTGAACTCGCCTTCGGGTTCCAAAAAGACTTGATGGCGATCTTTGTCGGCAAAGCGTACAACCTTGTCTTCAATCGACGGGCAATAACGTGTGCCCGTGCCCTCAATCACACCCGAATACATGGGGCTTCTGTGTATGTTGTCGCGAATGACGCGGTGGGTGTTTTCGTTTGTGTAGCTCAAATAACACATGACCTGCTCACGCGCAATGTCGTCCGCGCTGTTCTCGAACGAAAAAGGCGTAACTTGCGAATCGCCCGGTTGCTCGGTCATGCGCGAGAAATCAATGGTTTTCTTACTGACACGTGCCGGCGTGCCTGTCTTAAAACGCATTATCGGAATGCCGAGCCGCTCAATTACCGAGCCAAGCCGTGAAGCGGCGCGGAAGCCGTTCGGCCCCGACTCTGTGACAACATCTCCATACAAACAACGCGCGTCAAGGTATGTCCCCGCCGCAATAATGACAGCCCGCGCCGAAAAAAACCGACCTGATTCGCTGATTACACCTGTCACGTGCCCGTTTTCGACACAAACATCTATGATTTCGGTCTGCCGCAAGGTCAAGTTTTCTTGCGCGTCAAGAGTTTTACGCATTTCTTCGGCGTAACGCGCCTTGTCTGCCTGTGCCCTCAAGCTTCTGACCGCGGGGCCTTTAGAAATGTTCAACATGCGCGACTGTAGGTATGTTTTATCTATATTTCTGCCCATTTCGCCGCCGAGCGCGTCAATCTCGCAGACGAGATGACCCTTACTCGTGCCGCCGATATTGGGGTTACAGGGCATGTGCGCGATAGAGTCAAGGCTTATCGCAAACATGGCGGTTTTTTTGCCCATACGCGCCGCCGCGAGAGCCGCTTCACAGCCCGCGTGACCTCCGCCGATTACTATTATGTCAAAATCAAAATCATTCATAAACCAATCTCACATCATTTTTTGTACATTCTACCACAAACCACGCCGCCGCGCAAGCTTGTATGACATGCCCGAAAATGCAAATACTAAGCCCGAAAGGGTGATGTTAATGGTTAATGACATAGAATTTCAACAAATGTGCGAAAAGTTCGAGAAGGCAGACGTTGATGGGAAAATCAAGATTTATGTGACGGCCGAGGGTCTGAATCAGTCGCAATACAAGGAGCTGTTGAGGATGTTCCCGGTGTCAGAGTTGGCGAAGTTAGAGGCGGCGTTGGGTTAAGCGCTAAGGGCAATGCGGTGGATTTATGTCACTGCATTGCCCGCCGTTTTTTTATTGAGGGTTCCACAATAAAAAGGGCTGTCGCCATGCGTAACAGCCCCATTCATACATAACCATCTGCCCAGTTACCCACAGCTAAACTACTGAATTAAAAACGGGTTAATGAGCATAAACGCCGCATTTGCGTAGTTAATGCGGTTCTGTTTCACGGCGATTTCCGCGTTCAACAGCCCCAGCCGTGCCATGTCTGCCGCCGACTGCAACCCGACACCCGCGTAAAGAGCCGTTGCCGCCTGTTCATATATCCGCTTGGCGTTCTCGACATCCAGCGTGAGCTTCTTATACTCAATCTCAATCTGGTCAATCTTTCTATACTGCGCGCGGATGTTATTTTCGAGCGAGCGTTTAGCGTCAGCTAATGCGCGTTCCGCAAGTGTCACCTTATACTCAACCTCGAGCCGCCGCTCTGATGTCGCGTCATTCGGGTCAAGCGCATAATGGGTAGTCAACGCATATTTCGCTGTATCGACCTCACGCTGAGCCATAACAATCGTTGGAGCGGTTGCCAATTGTTTATAAACGAAAGCGTCCACGTCTGCGTCAAACTCGGGGCTATCGAGCGTAACCGTCACATTATCCGTGCGCTTATAACGCAATAACACGGCCAGCTCTTCTTTTAAGCCTGTCATCAAACTCTCCAGATTCTGCGCCGCGATATTATCATTTTCAACCGCAATCCGCGCGTCCGAAACGGCGGCCGCCGTACCACGCCCCAGCTCAAAACGCGCCTGCGCCGCGTCATACTCTGCGCTATCAATCGCGCGTTTCTGGTACAGCGTGAACAAACTCATCCGCAACTGCTCAATACCACTGACATACCCGCGTATAACATACTCAAACGAAGCCGTCAACAGCGCGGTGTTTTGCTTCACATTCCGCAACTGCGTATCAATCGCGTCAATCCCGCGGTTAATCTCAATTAGCGCCTTATTCACGTCATTTGAAGACAAATACGGGTTCTGCGGCACCAAATCATACTGTTCATTCAAATTCTGACGCTTATCCTGCAACATCTCGACAGAATCAAGCAAATTCCTATACTGTGTATCAAACGACATCACACGGTCAAGCGCCGCCTTCATCGTAAGTTTCGTCTGCTTTGGCTCGTCATACACAAACCCGAACGAACCAAGTGCATCCAGCAACCCAGCGCCCGTATTAAGCGTCACGGTGTTGCCGTTCCTCCAACCTACCGCCACGCCGAAACACTCTGCCGCGAACCTGACGGGTATCCAGAAGCCTTTATCACCGCGGCGCGTTAGTGGTAACGGCATACGCTCCAGGCGCCCGTCAAGGTAGGCGACATCACTGCCCACAGCCATATTAAGCCGTGCCTCGCCCTTCGTAACCGAAAACGCCCCTGTCACAGCATAAAACTCTACATCCGCGCCGATAACCGCAAAAAACTCATACAAATCTGCTACGACAACGCCTTCAAGTGTAGTAGGGCGGATGGCCGTGCTCACAAGAAAGCTGTCCATTTCGATAAACACTCGCCCTGAGGCCGATGCATGAACAGCCAAAGACGAAGCAACAACTATATGCAGTAGGAATAATACATATTGTTTTAGTTTACACATCATATTCCTCTAGTCTAGAATAATGCCAAAGTCGTAGGTTTTAGTTGTTCTCTTAGATGTCCATGTATCTAAGAACTCAACAACAACGTAAAGCGTTAAACCTCTAGAATTACCGGGCCACTCAGCAAAGAAAAAAGTGCTTTGCGTTGATCCAGGGAGAGAGTTTGACCAAGTATAGTCGTCACTTACTGTAGGGATTTTCTTTTCGGTATCAGTTTCTATATAGCAATCCTTATATTTTAGAATGGCAATTACATCGTCCTTTACATCCAATGTAAAGGCTATCTGTCGTTGGTAGGGATCAATTCTTTGAAGTTGAATTTCTAACCCATCCTTCTCCAGCTTTTGTGGTAACGTGTAGTACGGTTTCTTTGAAGTCACTTCAACAATTTTCTCAACCTCAACTTCGACTACCTTCGGCTCCGGAGATTTCACTTCGATTTGCCCAAGTTCGTAGTTATACTCAACCTTAGCACCCAAATTCTCTGCAATATAACGCAGTGGGAAGTAATTGTAATCTCCGTAGTTCAGAACTTCCATGCCTGCGGGCAGTTTTTCTTCAAAACCGTCAAACACCACTTTGACGTTATCAGACACAGCCACCGTAACAAGACGACCAGCCGCCATAGCCGTAACCATAGAAGCAGTCAAAAGTCCAACTACAAACCCGGTCAATACATACATCAATTTTTTCACAAAATCACCCCTAATTCTGATTAAAGAAAAAACCCCTTTCGGGGTTTTTCCTGTTTATTTAGGTTATTACAAGCTTATTGAGCGTTGTAAGTAGCCTGTGTCGGAGCGTCAGCATTCCAGCCAACTTGGATACCAAGCGCGTTGCCCAGTTCTCTGAACGGAATATATGTCCAGCCATTCTGTGCGAAGCTCTTAATCGGAAGGCCTGTGCCTGTTTCCAACATGTCGCCAATCTCGATGTTGTTGATATACTTCTTCGAGCTGTCAAGTTTGAAGCCAACGAACGTATTGCCAACCTGGATTGTAGCAATCTTTGTATCGTTGTTCCAGTTGATTTTGCTGTTGTCTACGCCGAGAGCGTTGCAGACAAAGCGTAGCGGAACATACATTGTGTTGTTGACAACAACTACAGGAGCATCCATAGTCTGCTCTTTGCCATTTACAACTACAGAAGCGCTGTTAGCTGTAATTGTAACTGTGTTGTTAACACCGGGGTTAGCGCCTTCTGTTACAACGCTTACGTACTTCGCGCCAATACCATCAACATTGAAATAGTCAAAGCGTGCAAGCTCGTCATAGTTATTGCAGATTGCAAATGTATCAACAGTTGCCTTAGGTGTCTGCGCAAACTTTCCTGAGTTGTTTGTATAAGCAGCTTCCTCGTTGACTACTGCAAAGTAATAGTCACCGAATGGTACATTACGTGTGATGTAGAGGTTTAAGTCAGAAAGCTTAATTGTACCAACAGAGTCAACAGACGGACGTGTAACTTTGAAGGTGTTGTTTCCGCTTGCAAAGTCAACTTCCATTTTGCCGCCGGAAACGGAGATATTGCTGAGCTTTGTTAATGTCTTGAAGCCCATATCGCCTCTAAGAAGACCAGCGCCAGTCATTTTAATGTCAAATACGCCATTTCTCTTAAGAGCAGCAGGAGCTGTTTCTGTAATGGATATATCAGCAACCTTGTAGGTCTGGTAACCGATTTGGACATTTGTTGTTGCTGTTTCAAGAGTTACAACGGGCTTAGCGTGAGCAATAAGAACCGGAGCAAGGTCGTTCTGTGTAATAGCTCCGCCTGTCGCTGTAACGTAGATGTCACCGTCAAAACCAGCCTCAGTGGAGATAGCGAACGTAATAGTCAGTTCAGCTTTTTTGTTGTTGCTGTTGTCAACCTTGTAAGCGAACAGTGTTACTTCATGCGGGTCAACAGTAACGGATGTGTATTGACCGTTTACATATTTGCCGGCGAGATCTTTAGTAGTATTATAGTAACGTCCGCCAGAACCGCTACCAGATGTTATTGCTACATAGTCAGCATCGCCGCCATTAGTTAAGAAGCTTTCAAGAGTAGCAGCCTTTGTGTTAGCAGGCTTTAATTTCTCAGCGTACTCAGTAACAGCTGAATTGCTGTAGATAGAAACGCCACTTATTTTAGCTTCTTTAAGAAGGTTGCCATCTTTGTCTGTAAGTGTAAATGTTGTATCTCTTTCTGCGAACCAACCGCGTGCAGCAAGTTCTTTGAAAGTAATGTTAGCAGCAATCTGTTGTCTGAAACCGCTATAAATCTGTTTTGCTTCAGCGGCTGTCATTTCAATTGTCCAGTCAACGTGAGAACCGATAACTACTGATTCAGCAGTAACACCAGCACCTCTGTGTGCACCAGTTGTTGCAGCTAAATCAATTTCAGGAGCGCCAGCGCCAGAAGGTGTAACCTTACCGCTTGTGCCGTTAACTTTAATAACGAGGTCATTCTGGTAAGCATTTCTGTTCTTGGGCATAAGCACAAGACCGTTGATATAGAGAGTACCGGCTATTGTAGTAGTGGCTGTCATTTTTTCTGTGCCAGTACCGCCAGCGGCGTCAGAAGCAGGAAGCTTGACGATAAGTGTCTTGTGATAATAATCACTTCTTACGTCCGATTCGTCATCCCAATCAGCTGTAATAGACATGCCTTTAGCAAGGTCATTGCCAAAGCCATAACCGCTAAGTTTGAATGTGTTGCTCTGGAATTCATAACCGTCAGGAGCAGTAAGCGTAAAGTATCTATTAACAGGAGTCGCGGCTACAGAAGGTTTGATCGCGCCAAACTTATTTTCTTTAATATAGATAGTTTGGACTTCGATAATGTCTTTGCCAATAAAGGCCTTGTCAACTGTAGTTTTTGTGCCACCGGTTCCGTAGAAGTTGAATACATAAGTACCTGGTGTCACGCGGCTGCTACCGGTTTGATTAACTCTTACAGAAGCATCGGCATCTTCCGTGATTTCTACTACTAACGGAATGTTAACGATAGCTTCTGTGCCGACTGCCGGAGCGTCAGTAACAGTAATAATGGCTGTTTTTCTTGTTACTGGGTCAATGTCGATTGTATAGCCGACATCTTTGGGGTTCGTTAGATTATTTGAACCATCAGCCAAAGTCGATTTATCATGTGTCAATTTGATAAAATGATAATAACCTGTTGAATCAGGACTGTTGGCCGATATTACATAATCCGCGACAGCGCTACTAAAGCTAAATTCTGAACCAGAACTAGCTGCCTGTGCAACGGTTACGCCAGAATTGAATGTAGCTGTTGCAGAAGCAGCTCCACCTAAAGTCAGTGTGGTGTTGGCATAGTCAAACTTATCGTCTGCATCTGCAGCTTTTTCGGCTGCAAAGAAGAACTGTGCGTTTGTCAGCTCAACTTCAAATGTGTCACCAACAGAGCAAAGGTTTGTGTTGTTGTCAAATCTAACTAACAGATTTGAAGTTACTACCGGAGAACCAGCCTTGGCATCATAGAAAACCTTACCTGATGCATGCGCATACTGAACCTTTGAAAGCTGGTTCGTTGACGCCGCGAAGAGGTTTGTCGGCACTACGACTGCTGAAATAATCATGACTAATGTCAGCAGCAGTGCAAGCTTTTTCTTCATTTTTTTTCCTCCTTTTTTATTTGTGAGGGGTTTGCCCTCATTTTCGCACACGCTTGTCGCGTTTTGCGATTACGGGGTAATTATAGCAAAGGGTTTAATAGAAGTCAACGGGTTCGGGCGCAATGTAATAGAAGTGTAATACTAGGGGCTAGACACGAGAGTCTAGAGCCTTGATAATGCCCGAAATCGGAGGTGGCGTTTGCCGTTCTCTGCCTTTGCTTACCCCGGCGCCGCTCGCGCCTTCACACGCGCGGGGCTTGCCCGCTGCGGCGATTGATTAACCTTGCTTGTTTAATGTTTGCTTTGTTTGGGGGTTTTAAGCAATGAAAAGTTTGGTAAATCGGCAGACTGTTACCCATTTGGGTGACAACTTGTTTGTTTGATGGGTTAGTGAGGCTGATTTAAGCGCAAAATTACCCAATTGGGTTATTTGTTATGTGAAGGACTTTTTGCGGGTGATTTCATCTACTTACTGATAAAGTAATAGCCGCCCTCGCACTCCGCTGGTCTGGCGGCTACTTCTTCAATCGACGTAAAACGCAAGCGGGGAAGACAGTTATTGCCCGTTTGGGTGACTATTGAGAATTTTCGACAGTGGCTCGCGGCTCTTTTTGCGGGTTATGAACAGTAGGCCTAAGACGCTTTCGGGTTGGAGTTGTGGCGAGTTCGGGTCGTCTTTCAGTAAATCACCCAATTGGGTAAACAACTTGGCGCGACTTTGGGGGCTTTTCATGTCTATGAAGTCGATTATAATGATGCCCGAGAGGTTTCTAAGTAGAATTTGACGCGGGATTTCGAGCGCGGCGGCTAGGTTTACGTCTAGGGCGGTTTGTTCGTGGTCGAAGCCTTTGCTGTAAGAGCCTGAGTTTACGTCGATTATGGCGGCGGCTTCGGTTTCTTCGATTAAGATGAACGCGCCGTTTGGCAGGTTTACGCGCTTTTGGGTCAATTTACCCAATTGGGTAAATATGCCGTGCGTGTCAAAGGCTCGGGTTTTGGGTGGCGTTACCCAAATGGGTATATCGCGCGGGTTGAGGTAGGGCGCGAGTTCGGGGACGTGCGCGGGGTTGTCGGTGGTTACGGAGGTTATGTCGCGCGTGAGTAGGGACTTTACGGCGCGTAGAGCAGGGGTCGATACCCAAATGGGTGTTTTTGGTTTCGCATGGGCCGCTTCGCGCTCGAAATCCGTGAACGATTCAAGCAAGGCTTGAAGCTCTTCGTTTATTAAGTCGGATGAAGCGGCGGCGGCTTCTGTTCTGATGATACAGCCGTACCCACTTGGGAGATTGGGCGCTACGGCGGCTTTTAGGTTCGCGCGTAACGCGCTGTCTTCGACTTTCTTGGATACGCTTATGTCGTGGGCGGCGGATTTGAACAAAACCAAGTATTCTCCCGCGAAGCTGATGTCTGTGGTTACATACGCGCCCTTGTCACCTGTGGGGTCTTTTAAGACTTGAACGTTGATTCTGTCGCCACGCTTGATTTTTGAATTACCCAATTGGGTATATTTCTGTTCGCGCGGGTCGGTCAGATGCAGGAAGGCGTTCTTTTTTAGCCCAATGTCAACGAACGCGAAGCCGCTCGGCAAGACTACCGCGACTATTCCGCGGTAGATGTTGCCGATTAGTGAGGTGTTTTCGCGGCGCTCGGCGATTAGGCGCGTGAGTTTGGAGTCCTCTAAGAGCGCATATTTGTCAATGCCGTCGCTTGTGTCTATGACAATTTGTTTCATTATAGTATAAGCCCGTTTCTGACGTAACCGCAATCGATTGTGTCTATTCCGAGGTTAAGGGCTTCCAATACAGCTTCGGGTTTGACACTGCCGTTTGAACCGGCCGCCAGTTTCATGCCAAGGGCGACGCGTGTGGTTGTGGAGAGGTTCACGACTTCGTGAATGCCCTTTCTGATGTCTGTTTCTGTAGTCTTCCCGTCGCGGGTTCTTTCTATTATAATACTGTCGCGTGCGAGCAGGTCGGTTATGGCACTATCCAATAAGTCAGGCTTAAATTTTGTGTTGAAGAGTGTGACCGTGTATGTTGCGCCACGCACTGTCGAGGCGGCCTTTTTTTCGCCTTCGACAAGGACGCGGGCGTGGGTAGACAGCAAGCCTTTCGGCAAGGCCGCGTTTAGTCGGCTAAGTAGACGTTCGGGCAGAAGTGGGCGCGTGAGTTCGATTTCGGCGATTTCTTTCATCCCCGCGTAACCCAACGACAACGGCAAAGCAAAGCCCAGTAACTGGTGTGGGTTGAAGCCTTGAGAATAGGCTATGGGCAGGCGGGCACGTAGAATGGCGCGATTAAACGCGCGGTGTAGGTCAAGATGCCCGATATAACGCATTTCGTCTGTTTTTTGGAAGATAATGCGGTAGGTCGGGTTGTTCGTTTCTTCTTTTTCTTTGCGTGGCGATTTAAGCATAACATCCAACCTCCCCGTTTTTGCAGTTTAAGCCGCAGGCAGAACAGTTCTCGCGGCAATCTGGTGTTGTCTTGTTCTCGCGTGATTTCTTCGCCTCTTTGATGAGAAAACCTTTAGAAACCCCGCAAGAGATATGCTCCCACGGCAGGATTTCGTCAAAAGAGCGTTCGCGTGTGTAGAAAGTGGGGTCAATGCCCAGTTCGGCGAAGGCGTTTTCCCACAGTTCGTGCTTAAACATCTCTGTCCAACTTTCAAAACACGCGCCTTGTTGCCAGACGCGTTCTAATATCGCGAAGAGCCGCCTGTCGCCCCTTGCGATTATGCCCTCAATGACACTCACGCGTTCGTTGTGAAATTGAAACTTGACTTGCCGTTTCGTTATCGCCTTCTTAATCATCATACCCTTGGCGTTAAACTCTTCTGTTGTGTTTTGGCGTTCCCACTGGAAAGGCGTGTGTGGCTTGGGCACGAAACATGACGCGCTTGCGTTGATTTGTACCATGCGCGGGCGGCGTTCTTTCGGCAGTTCATAAAATTTTTCGACAATACTGTGGGCGAGTTTGGCAACGCCCAATAAATCCTCTTCGGTTTCTGTCGGCAGGCCTATCATGAAGTAGAGTTTGAGCCTATCCCAACCCATTTCAAACGCGAGTTTGCAACCGTTTAGGATTTCTTCTTCTGTGAGGTTCTTGTTGATGGCGTCACGCAGGCGTTGTGTGCCCGCTTCGGGCGCGAAGGTCTGACTGCTCTTGCGCGTCCTCTGGATTCTTGCCATGATGGAGAGATTCGCCGCGTCAATGCGCAAAGAGGGCAGGCTTATGTTAACCTTGCTGTCCTTATATGTGTCTATGAGTTCGTCGGCCAATTCAGGGAAAGCGCTGTAGTCCGATGTACTAAGTGATATTAGGCTTAATTCATCATAACCCGTACAGTCTATAAGCTGTTCACATTGCGCGAAGACACTGTCTTTGTCACGCTCACGCATGGGGCGGTAAACAAACCCCGCCTGACAGAACCGACAGCCGCGCATACAGCCACGCATGACCTCGGCTTGAACGCGGTCGTGAACGACTTCTATATTCGGAACGAGTGCCTTTTCGGGCGCGTAGATGTCTGCGCCACTCTTGCAGAACGCCTTCTGAACAACGGCGGGCGCGGCGGGGTCGTTAGGTGTTATTGATTTGATTGTATTATCTTCGTTATACGAAACATCATACAAACAGGGCACATAAATGCCCTCAATGCCGGCTATGCGGCGCAAGAACTCGTGTTTTGAGAAGTTTTCGCGCTTCATCGACGTGTAGATATCGAGAACGGCGTTTAGGCTCGCTTCGGCTTCTCCTATGTAGAAGAAGTCAATCGCTTCGGCCAAAGGCTCGGGGTTATAAGCGCAAGGGCCACCCGCGCAAACAATGGGCATGTCATCACCGCGTTCACTCGCGCGTAACGGTAAGCCCGACAGGTTGAGCATGTCCAGCACGTTTGTATAACTCATCTCATATTGAAGCGTAAAGCCCAATATGTCAAACTTATCAAGACTTGTGTAGGTTTCAAGGCTCCACACGCGCTTGTTGGCTTTTTTGATTATGTCGCGCATATCCGTCCACGGTGAGAACGCGCGTTCGCAATATGTGTCTTGGCGGTCGTTCAACATGTAATAGAGAATCTGAAAACCCGCATGTGACATGCCGATTTCGTATGTGTCGGGGAAGCAAAGGCAGAAATTAAGCGCGACTTCGTCGCGGTTCTTCTCTACCATATTCACTTCGCCCCCCACGTATCTGGCAGGCTTCTCGACGCTCAATAGAATTTTGCGCGGGAGAGTCATATTTTTTTCCATAGTACACCTTTTACCTTCCTGTGTTATGCTTGTAATTCTAACATAAAAACCCTGTTTATACAATTGAAGTTTTTGGGGTTAACGGGCGGCTATAAGCCCCTACTTGCCCGTGGTGCGTTTACGTGTTATAATCGTGTTGGTGATGACAAATGACAAAATATCCGTTAGAAACGCGCGTCGGCATTGTCGGCGGCGGTCAACTCGGTAAGATGATGATACAGGCCGCGAAGCGTATGGGCTTCTTTACGGCGATTCTTGACCCCACGGTGAATTGCCCGTGTCATGCGCTGGCAGACGTGCATATTGTGGCGGCGTTTGATGACGCGGAGGGCTTTTCGCGGCTCGCGGAGGTTTCAGACGTAATTACTTATGAGTTTGAGCATATAGACGCTGGGTTATTGAAAGCGATTGAGGATAGCGGTAAGCCCGTTTATCCCACGCCAAAAAGCCTTGAGGTCATTCAAGACAAGTTTAGGCAGAAACAGGCGCTGGCAAACGCAGGTGTGCCCGTGCCGGAGTTTCTTCCTATATATAATTATGCGGAATTAGAGGAAGCGGCGCAGGCTTTCGGTTATCCGCTTATGCTGAAAACGCGGCGTGGCGGTTATGACGGCAAGGGTAACGCGCTCGTGAGGTCGGCGGATAAACTCGAAGAGACCTATAACGAACTGGGCGGCGGGCGCGTGGAGCTTTACGCCGAAAAGTATGTGAAGTTTGTTAAAGAGGTCAGTATATTGGCGTGTCGCGCCATAAACGGCGAGAGTAAGGTATTTCCGCTCGCCGAAAACGTCCATGCGGAGAATATTTTGATGGAAACGCGTGTACCCGCCGAAGTGTCAACAGAAACGGCAAGGGCGGCTGATGAATGCGCGGTGTCTGTGCTTGATGTGTTTCAAGGTGTGGGCATGTTCTGTGTAGAATTGTTCGTGACGGCTGACGGCGGCGTTTTGGTCAACGAAGTCGCGCCGCGCCCTCATAACTCTGGGCATTACACGATTGAAGCCTGTGTGACGAGCCAGTTTGAGCAACATATACGTGCGATAACGGGTTTGCCGCTAGGCTCGGCTGAACTCATAACGCCCGTGTGTATGGTTAACATACTCGGTAGCGCAGGTGAACGCGGCAAGGCACGATATGAAGGCGTGACTGAAACGTTGTCTTTGCCGAACACGTATTTACATATCTACGGAAAGACAACAACAGCCCCCAAGCGCAAGATGGGGCATGTGACAGTGACGGCGAAAACCGCCGCCGAAGTTGCCGAAACGGCGCGTAAGGCGCAAGGGTTTATAAAGGTTGTCGCGAAAGGGGAACATGATGAATAATCCGCTTGTAGCCGTAATAATGGGTTCTGATTCTGACTTGCCTGTGATGAGCGAGGCTTGTAAGATACTTGAAAAACTGGGCGTTGAATATGAAGTCACGATTGTTTCGGCGCACAGAACGCCCAAACGCCTGTACGAATACGCTCAAATGGCCAAAGACCGCGGGTTCAAGGTCATTATAGCGGGAGCGGGGGGAGCGGCACATCTGCCGGGTATGACGGCGAGTTTAACGGTTCTGCCGGTTATCGGCGTGCCGATTAAAACCAGCACACTTAGCGGCGTGGATTCTTTGTATTCGATTGTCCAGATGCCTGCGGGCATACCCGTAGCCACAGTTGCGATAAACGGGGCTCAAAATGCGGGATTGTTGGCGGCGAAGATAATCGCGACGAATGACGAAGAACTGTCGGGGCGGATAGAAAGTTTCAGCAAAGACTTGGAAGAATCGGTACTTGTTAAGGCCATGAAACTCGAATACACGGGATACGCCGATTATTCGGAAAATCTATAACATAAACATCCAAAGTGCCAAACATATCCGAGCTCAATGAATGTACAGCTTGTAACACCTTATCGCGCTGTTACATAGTATATTCTAGGAGGCTGACATCTCCCAAATAATGAAAGGAGCGAAAGATATGGAACCTTGGGTAACGAACATTGTGGAAAGCATGTGCCGCTACATCGGCCAGACCGTGACAATCTTCACAACAAGCGGAGGTCTGTCGGGCTGTGGTTTTACGGGCGTTCTTATTTCGGTTGATTGCAACTGCGTAAGATTGCTATGTGACGTTGGCGCGCCCCCGGCTTGCCCGATTGGCTCGGCTTGCACAGGCGTAATGGGCCCCTACGGCTTTGTTGACAACAGCCGCGGCTTTATCGGCAACCCGCTCGGTGCCGTAGCCGTCATCCCGACTTGCGCGATTGCTTGCTTCACGCACAACGCCATCTAGTCAGGTGAGATTGCACAAAAAACGGAGAATGGGGGAACCCAATCTCCGTTTTTATAATACTGTTACTTCAAATAGTAGCCGTAGTTGTCGCGGAACGAGCCGACAATGATGAGAATCAAATCGACAAGTACGCCTATTCCGAAAAGACCGCCTGTTAAGAGGTAGAGAATGCCTGTACCGACTTTGCCTACATAGAAGCGGTGAATGCCGATTACGCCGAAGAAGAAGCAAAGCAAGAATGCGGCAATGCGGCTTCTGGTGGACACGGGTACGGCATAGTTGTAGTAGTTGACGTTTACGGTTTGGGGCGGTGGCGGCGGTGTAGCAGGGCGGCCGTATTGTTGACCGTGTTGAGCAGGGTAACTACCCGATTCGGAATAGCTGTAAGAATAGCCCGGCGCAGGTTGCGGCGGTATCGGTTGAGCCGTAGGTGGCGGTGTGGGGATAGACGGTGGGCTTGGCGGCATCTGTTGGCTTTGCCATTCTTTGCTCTGCCATTGCTCCGGATTGCTATTGTAATTGTTGTTATCCATTAAGAATCAACTCCCTTTGACCACATATACGCCCCATACAAAAAAAAGTATGCCCAATTTTGAAAGAGAATTTTTACTCAAGCCCATGCGGTTTCTGTCCGAAAATAATACGGGTTGAATACGTAGGTTTTTCGTTTATGTGCATGTAAGCTATTTTCATGATGAGAACCACGGAACTATTTGGCTTGAATTTAGTTTTAATAAGTGATAAAATGGAAGATAATAAGGATAATAAGTGAAGTAGCGACGGGGGTTTTTATGAAGAGTTTAATCAAGACTGTTTGCGCCGCGTTCATGGCGGCTGTGTTTGTGTTGTCACAAGCGGCAGTGGCCGGGGCTGTCACAGATAACCGCATTTTGACCGACCCCGTTGTGAATCAATATATCGGGCGTGCGAACGCGACTGATACGATAACGAATATCAACTTTACCGACGTGCCCCAGACGCATTATGCACGTGAGGCGATAGTGCGTGGTGGGGCGTTGAATCTCATAAAGGGCGGCGGCTTACAACGCTTCGTGCCGAACGGCGTGGTTTCTAAGGAAGAAGCCTTGGCGTTTGTTTTGCGCGTGACGGGCAACGAACAGGCCGCGCTTACGGCGGCGGCGACACTCGCGGCGACAATGCCCGCGGGTACGCCGAACTCTACGCTGTGGTCACTGGGGTATTTGCAGATAGCGCGTAATCAGGGGCTTATTACCCAACAGAACCTCAATGACGCGCTTGCGACTGAACAGACAGAGCTTGACCCCGCCGTAAACTTCATACGTACATCAGCTGTCACGCGCGAACAGGTAGCGCAGTGGCTTTATCAGGTTGTGACGGCGGCCGACCCGAACGCTTTCCCCGTTGAGCCGATTCAGGCCGCGCTTAAGTTTACGGATTATTCTAACATTGACATACGATACATTAACGCCGTTCAGGCTTTGGCGGCCAACAAAATCATGGTTGGTGACGCGGCTAGGCGTTTTAACCCCAAAGCGGGCCTAACGCGCGCCGAAATGGCGGTAATACTTAAAAACCTCGATTCGGTCTACTTCGGCTTAATCGGGGCGCAGGTGTTATCGGGTACTGTCGGCGCGGTCTTAGACGACCAATACACGACGACGGGTTCGGCTTCACTGAACCGCAATATCTATATAAGAAACGCCGACGGCACAGTGAACGTGCTCACATACCAACTGAACCGCAACCAAAGCCCC
This sequence comes from uncultured Defluviitaleaceae bacterium, assembly GCA_964583165.1. Lineage (GTDB taxonomy): Bacteria > Bacillota > Clostridia > Lachnospirales > WRAX01 > CAZOVK01. The sequence goes on from CAZOVK010000012.1 coordinate 26,754, forward strand.
CAAACGCCCATTCTCGACGCGCCCACCTACCGCCTAAACAATATCGGGGGAATGGGTTCAATCAGAGAGGGCGATACTTTAACATATATTGTAGATAACAATACCAAACAGATTCATTATATCACAGTCACGGCCGAGATGACGACAACGACTGTGCGCGGCAGACTCGCGAACGTGAACACGGCGTTAAATACGTTAAGTGTCACTGACAACTCGGGCAAGCAATATGAGTATAGCTTTATAGCGGGTTTAGCCGCCCCCGATTCTGATAACGTCATGCAATTCTATATGGACGGCAAGGCATACCCCGTAACCTCCATGCCCTACGGAAGCACGGTTGTGTTGACGCTTAACAACTCGATAGTTGTCGGCGTAAGTTATGTGGGTGAGCCCGTTGTGGCTGATGAAGTACGCGGGATTGTGGTTGAGAATGACCCCAATTATGGCTTTCTAACGATAGTTGACAATGCGGGTGTTAGACGTAACTACCGTTATTTTGAAACCGACATGCGCGTGTTGAAACAACAATTTTATGACAATCAAGACGATATCGGTTACTACGGCATCATGTTCCCGCAGTTTGTTTATAACCCGCGCGACACGGTGATTACGAGTGTTGAACCGGGTGACGTTGTGTTTATCAGACCGAAAGCGGAGCAGGCTGATGTTATAGACATCATCAGCGCGTCTACGAATTATAACATGAGATACGGTAGGGTGCGCCAGCTTCAACAGAACAACGGCATCACGAGCATACTGTTGGAGTATGAAAACAAGCAAACTTCTTGGTATGACATGGCTGACGGCATCTTTATGACGCGTGGGGGTAAGGTCGTGCCGTCAACAAACCTCATGGTGGGCGATTGGGCTAAGATTCTTGTCAATGAAGCCGTCATTGCGCCCGGCGTTATCTTAGATTCTGTGAAGTTCGTAACTATCGAAGGCAAGGAGCACTATATATCGAATATCGTCAAGGGCAATTTAAGTAACTTCAACTCGTTACAGAAACAATTGGTGCTCTCAAACGTCTATTCGATGACAAAAACGGGCTGGTCAAACTACCAAAACATCAAACAATACGACATAAACACGCCGGAAATCGAGTATTACTACAATAACCAACAGATTTCTTCGGGTTATGCCGAACAGTTCTTCAAGCGGTCAGACGCAACGGTTTATCTCGCGCTCGATTCATATTTCGCGGGTGAGCGTGTAGCTAAGGTGACGTTCAGAACAGAGCGCGACACACCGCTTAACGCCGATTTCGTGACAACGACAAACGGCATGGGTGGCTTTGAAATAGCAAACGCAGCTTATGGCACATTCGCGACAGACGCGGGCACGATTGTAAGACGGTATGGGCGACTTGTTGACGGCGCCGACATACTGCCGTCTGACTATGTGACGGTTGTGTTAAACGGTAGCGGTGTTGCGGCTGTTGTTGACGTGACAGAGGCCCCGGCTTCAAGCGGCGTGACAATCGCGCGCGGGCGCTTACAATCAGTAGGCACGAACCAGTTTAAGCTTCAAAGCATGAGCGCTCTCTACGGCATGAACTGGACGTATTCGCCGATTGAGCGTGTTTATGAGATTGACCACAACACGGTGTTCCTCACGGGTGACGGCGCGTTGGGCATGAATGACTTTGTGGCGAACGCGGCGGCTAACAAGGTGTTCTACATCATAGCCGACGGCACGAAAGCGCAGTTTGTCGTTGATTCACCATACGCGACACAGGCTGTTCGCGGCAATATCACGGCTAATGACGGCGAAACACTCACGCTGAACAGCGCGTTATACTACCAAAGCTCGACGGGTCAGTGGCGCACGGTCAGTAACGTGAACCCGACAATAACGGTCACGCCGCTATCAAACGCTATCATAATAAAGAACAACCGCGTTGTCCAGCTTCGCGACTTAGAGCCGGGTGACGGCATACGCGTTATGACTGACACACTACCTACAATGGCAACAGGCGTGAACGTGAACGGCGTTATCATATTTGTTGAAAAATAGAGGGGGAGCGGCGATGAAGCGGTTCAAGAGGTTCTTGGCGTTAATAGGCGTGGCGATAATATTTTCATCCATTTTGGCGACGACTGTTTCAGCCGCGCCCGGCGAACTCGGGTTTTTCGGCGGCATAACGGAGGGCGTTCGCCTGCCGAAAACGACAGAGTTGATTATTGCGGCGACAAACGGCACAACGGCCGCCGCGAACAATATAGTGAACATGCCCTATGAGGAGCTGATTTTTCTTAACGGCGGAGAACCCGTCAAGTTTGAGGGGCTTCTGAATGTCAGGTATAACGGCACTGTTTCTGACAAAACCGACGCGGGCACATACCGCGTGACATACACCGTGGGGCCGAGCGCGACAACGGGCGACATAAAAATAGCGCGCAATATCGTGTTCTCTGTCAACTGGCGGCGTTCGGGCTCACAGATGATATATGACTATAAAGCGGTAACATGGACAGAAACCGTGACGGCGGGCGAGGGTGATTTTGTTGTTGACGCGTCACAATCACACTTTGACATCAGTATTTTAGCCGACCAAACACCGGGCGTTGTATACTACAAGGGCAACACGTCACAAAAGGCCGTCTATAAAAACGGTGATGCGGCGACAACTCTCGACGTGACCGACAGCTTCTACGGCTATGAGTCGCCGTGGAGTAAGGCTGAAGTCCACAGGCAAGACGCGCTTGTGCTCAACCCCGAATGGCAGATGGAGTATCAACTCCGCCCGAGTGTAAGTGTTATGAAAACGCTGTCATACTCACCGAACGAGCCTACAGCGATAAGCTTCTCGGGCAATTACCGTGAGGTATGCGCCAATACAAGCGGGCTTTCCTACAATATATATACCATGCCCACCCAATTCTACGGAACGCGCACCGAAGGCAACATCAACATGCGGACATACAATACCTTCGAGCAACTCACAGCCCCTGATGTGTCATATCTGAAAGGGCATTTTGCCGAGGACGACATACGAAAGCTATTCAGTATGCAGATTCTGGAGGGCGACACCGCCCACTACCAACCTGCACAAGCCATAACCCGCGGGCAACTGACAACAATGCTCGTCAAGGCCGTGAAACTGCCTGTCGATTTCGCCGAACAAGCGAACGGTACGTCCAATAAGCGCGGTTCTACGATAAATATTGTCTTCCCGGACGTTTTCCCACAACGCGCCGACTACCCATACATCATGGCGGCGTATCGCGGTGGTTTAGCCGAAGGGCGTGGCGCGGGTGGTTTCGCGCCCGACGCTTCGATAACGCGTGAAGAAGCCGTAGTTATGTTACTGCGGACAATTGGGCTGTCAAACCTAGGTCTTAACCCAACGCCAATAACCCCATTCGTTGACGACGCGCGTATATCCTCATGGGCAAAGCGCGACATATCGGCCGCCGCGCGTATCGGGTTGATTTACGGTGACGAAAACGGCAGACTAAATCCCAAGGCCGTCGTATCTAAGGCAGAAGCCGCCGCGCTCGTGAATCGGCTCATAAACTATATGCGTGACGGGCTCAGCAGAGATTATACCAGTTATATTGTGAATTTCGCGAACTGACAAGCGGGGGATAGTTAAGAAGCAGTAAAACAATAACAAGCATTTTCAAAGCGCCGAAACAGCCGTGCCGACTTATTGAGCGGCTGGTTTCGCGGCGCTGTTGAAATAGATTACAAAACATAAGAAGTGAGGATGTTATGACCAAGTACATTTTCGTAACAGGCGGCGTTGTGTCGGGTTTAGGTAAGGGCATTACGGCGGCATCGCTCGGCAGACTATTAAAAGCGCGCGGGTTTAGGGTGACTAACCAGAAATTTGACCCGTACATAAACATCGACCCGGGCCGTATGAGCCCATACCAACATGGTGAGGTGTTTGTGACGGAAGACGGCGCTGAAACTGACTTAGATATAGGTCACTATGAGCGCTTCACAGGTGAAGACGCGAGCGTGCGCTCGAATATCACGACGGGTAAGATTTATTGGTCTGTGCTCAACAAAGAGCGTAACGGCGAATACGGTGGCAAGACTGTGCAGGTTATACCCCACATCACGAACGCGATAAAAGAAGCCGTTTTTTCGGCGGCAGGCGAGGGCACGGACGACGTTCACTTTGTTATTACTGAAATCGGCGGCACCGTCGGTGATATCGAGAGCCTTCCGTTTATTGAAACGGCGCGTCAAGTTGCGACAGAGAAGGGCCGCGAGCATGTCATGTTTGTGCATCTGACACTGTTGCCCGTGTTGAAGTTGTCGGGCGAGATGAAGACAAAACCGACTCAACACTCCGTTAAGGAACTGTTGAGTATCGGTATTCAGCCCGACATCATAGTTTGCCGTTCTGAAATGCCGCTGGACGCGGATGTACGCGGAAAGATTGCGCTGTTCTGTAATGTGAAGAAAGAATGTGTCATAGAGAATCTCGACGCTTCGAGTATATATGAAGTACCGCTTTTGTTAGAGCGCGAACACTTCGCCGATTTGGTGTTGGACAGGCTCGGTGTGCCAGCGCATAAACCCGATTTGAGCGAGTGGGAGAACATGGTCGCCAGACGCAAGTCCGCCACGAAAACGGTTGAAGTTGCGCTGGTCGGCAAGTATATAGAACTGCATGACGCGTATCTGTCTGTTGCCGAAGCGCTCAATATCGCGGGTATGGCAGAAGGGCTTCGCGTTAATATCAGATGGCTTGATTCAGCCGAACTCGAGCATAAGAGCCGCGAGGAAGTGGCGGTGGCATTGGAAGGCTGTAACGCGCTTATTGCGCCGGGTGGCTTTGACGAGCGTGGCACGGCTGGCATAATGGCGGCGATTCGCCATGCCAGAGAAACAAAGATGCCGTTCTTGGGCATTTGTTATGGTATGCAACTGGCGGTCATCGAGGCTGTGAGAACGATTTGCGGTATCAGTGATGTGAACACAACAGAGATTGACCCTTATACGACATGCCCGATAGTCAAAATGCGTGACGGTAATATGAGGTTGGGCGCGTATACCAGCACATTGAAAGAAAACAGCCTTGCGGCGCGTGTCTACGGCAAAACAGAGGTCAGCGAGCGTCACCGCCATAGATACGGCATCAACCCCGAATATATCAAAATGGTAGAAGATGCGGGCTTCGTGGTATCGGGCATATCACCTGCGGACGGAACGCCCGAGGTTATCGAACTGCCCGAAACGGCTCACCCGTTCTTTATCGGCGTTCAGTATCACCCCGAGTTTAAGGCACGTCCGAACAATCCGCACCCGCTCTTTAGAGAACTTGTGCTTGTGGGGGCGCGTCAGATACACTAAACGACTACGCGATAACGATAGGAGATATGATTCACGTAATGAATTACGTTAAGAGAACAGTTAGAATATTGATTGTCGGTATAATATTGTTGGCGCTTCTGGGCTGTAATGCCCAGAACACGCCTGTCACAAGCGGCACGCCCACCAGCGTGCCGACCGCTTCACCGAGCGGGGGCGTATCATCAGGCAAAACTATAGCGGATTATCTCGCGCCTAAGCCAAACACGATTTATGTCTATGAAACAAACATAGACAAGGTAGCTAATTGGTATATATTCAATCTGTATATCAATGACGACAACACATGGCAGCGTATTATCGCCCTAGACGGCGGAAATGTCGCGGAACTACTCAAGGTTGACGACTCGGGTTTGCATTTGGTATACACTACGTCAAACTCGTCACCGACTGACGATTTCAGACAATATGAACCAAATGAGGACATGCTAATAATGAAAGCGCCGCTTATGCTTGGTGAAACATGGGTTTGTCAGAAAGCCGAACAGAACACACAAACGGCAGAGATTATCGGGTTTGACGAAGAAGTTAGTACGCCACATGGTGATTATAGGGCAATGGCTATTAAGTATACCAACAGTGCCGATGATGCGTATAGAGTTGACTACTATGTGTTGGGTCTGGGCATGGTAAAGATGGTGACTTACACGGGCGACATGGAGATTTCTGTGGCGCTGACTGAAATAAAGGAAGACATGGCGTTCACCATGAGTGTTGGGCTTTTCTATGCGGACAAGTTGGAGCCTGCTTATGAGGTCATGAACGTAAACATGGCGACAAACGCCGCTATTGAGCGCGTGTTTGAGCAACTTTTTGTCGAACAGACAGAGGGGCGCACGTCGATTTTCACGAAAGAAACGAAGATAAACGCCATAAGGGTTGATAGGGAGAATGAAAAGGCTACTATCGATTTAGAGAAGGCGTTTGTTGACAACATAAGTGCCGATGCGGAAGAAGATACACTGAACGCGCTGGTTAATACAATCGGGAATTACTTCGGCGTTAAGGAAGTGTTCATACACATTGACGGCGGCGCTTATGAGGGTAAAACGGTCAAGTTGGCTATAGACGAACCACGCGCCGTTTCATTCACGGAAGGTGAATAATTTGGAAAACCATGTTTCACCGGCGATTGTACGCGGGTTGCTTACGCGCTATGGGCTTGAACTCAAAAAGAGTCTGGGGCAGAATTTTTTAGCTGACGATAATATGCTCGAGCTTATCGCGAACGCGGCGGAAATATCTGAAACGGATACAGTGCTTGATATCGGCGCGGGTTTGGGAACTCTCACGGGCAAGATTGCGGCGCGGGCGGGGAAGGTTCTCGCGTATGAACTTGACCACAGGCTTATAGAGCCGCTCAATGAGCGTTTCGCCGAGTGTGAGAATGTCGAAATTGTTCACGGCGATTTTCTGAAGGCAGATTTGAGCGGCTTCGGTGAGCATTCGGTTAAGGTATGCGCGAATCTGCCGTATTATGTGACGACACCCATAATAATGAAATTACTAGAAAGCGGTATAGCACAGACGATTGTCATAATGATACAAAAAGAAGTCGCTGAACGCATGGTCGCAAAGCCCGGAACCAAGGACTATGGGGCGCTTACGCTGGCTGTGCAATACCGCGCGGCAGTGAGCCATGTCGCGAATGTACCGCCGCAGTTGTTCATCCCGCCGCCCAAGGTAGAGTCTACTATTATAAAACTGCAAGTTTTCCCGTCGCCTAAAGGCGACGGAACGGTTGAAAAACCGCCTAAAGGCGGTATTGACGAAGTGTTGTTGTTCACTCTGATTCGTGCCGCCTTTGCAATGCGCCGTAAGACGCTCGTTAACAATCTGTGTGCCGTCCCCGCGCTGGAGTTGACGAAAGAAGACGCGGTGAGGTTACTTGCTAAAGCGGGTTTTGATGCGGGCGTTCGGGGTGAACAGTTGAGTCTTGAAGACTTTAAGCGGATTGAGGCGATAATACGTGCCGAAAACGGACAATGAACTGAACATAAAGGACGAGCTTACGGAACCGGGGCGATACGCCGTGGTTCTACTCAATGATGACTTCACGCCCATGGAGTTTGTCGTGGTGATTTTGAGTAAGCTGTTTGGCAAGACCCACGCCGAGGCTGTCGCGATAATGCTCAGCATACACAAACTGGGGCGGGGTGTTGCGGGGGTTTATTCCCTTGACATAGCCCTGACGAAGAAGGCGCAAGCTGACGCGGTTTGTGAGGAATTCGGGCATCCGCTGAGAATTGAAATAGAGGCAGAACAGTAGACAATACCGCCTTTAGGCGGCAGCGTTACAATAGTCAGAAAGGAAAACGCAACTTGAAACTCGACCAAAACGCCTCCCAAATCTGGATTGTCGCGAAAAACGAGGTCAAACTCCGCGAGCATGAATACTTCACGCCCGAGCATTTTCTATACGCGGCGCTTATGTTCGATTTTGCGCGGGTTATAATCGAACGGGCGGGCGGCGATGTAAAGGCCATAACAGAAGACTTGACCGCATATCTGGATAACGTTCCAACAGACGTGCCCGATGCGATAACCGAAACGATAATGCTACAAAGGCTTATGGATGTGGCGAAGCGGCAGGCGTTGGCTTCGTCGCGTGATGAGATAACAACGGGAATGATATTGGTTTCGCTTGCGGGCATGAAACAGTCGCAGGCGGCTTTTGTATTGAAGAAACACGGCGTGAAGATACCGCTGTTGCTTCGCGCGGTTGTGGCGAGCGAGGGAACGCGACCACTTCAGTCGGCGAGTAAATCAGATGAGAAACAGAACGAAACAGATATAATAACGAAATTTACGGTTGATATGACAGCAGAAGCCGAGCGCGGGGCATATGACCCATGTATAGGGCGCGAAGACGAGCTTAGTCGCGCCGCAAGGGTTCTGCTTAGGCGCGGCAAGAACAACCCCGTTTTCGTGGGCGAACCGGGCGTTGGCAAAACGCATATCGTACGTGGGTTCGCGCAGATGGTTGCAGAGAAACGCGCCCCAAAAGGGCTTAATGACGCGCGTATTTTTTCTGTCGATATGACGGCCGTCATTGCGGGCACGCGTTATCGCGGCGATTTTGAAGAACGGCTCATGCAGGTTTTACATGCGCTGGAGAACATAGAGAATGCGATAGTCTTTTTTGACGAGATTCACAATATAGTGGGTGCGGGCGCGACTAACGGTTCAAGCCTTGACGCGGCGGGCATACTTAAACCATACCTCGAATCGGGCAGGCTCAAATTCATTGGCGCAACAACAAATGACGAGTTTAAGAAATTTTTCACAAAAGACGGCGCGTTCTCGCGCCGCTTTCAAGCGATTGACGTAAACGAACCGTCACGGGAAGACGCCGAGAAGATACTTATAGGCATCGCGCCGCGTTTCGAGTTGTTTCACGGCGTAATTTACCCCGAGCGCATAGTCAAAGCCGCTGTCGAGATGTGCGCGGCGTATCTCACCGAGCGGCGTTTGCCCGATTCGGCTGTTGACGCGCTGGATGAAGCAGGGGTAATCGCTAAACTGGAGCAGAATGACGAAAACACAGTCACCACTTCTCATATAGAAACTGTTATCGCCCAAATGGCTAAGATTCCGCCTGAAACGGTCTGTGAGCAAGAAGTTGACCGCCTATCGCGCCTTGACTCAGACATTAAAACTCAGCTTTTTGGGCAAGACAAGGCCGTTGACATAGTAGTTAATGCCATACGGGCCTCACGCGCGGGTTTTAATGACCCCGACAGACCCGTTGCGAACCTACTGTTTGTGGGGCCGACAGGCGTGGGTAAAACCGAGATTTGCCGCCTGCTTGCGAAACAATTAAACATACCGTTGATTCGCTTTGACATGAGCGAGTATCAAGAATCACATACGGTTGCGCGGCTTATCGGCTCACCTCCCGGATATGTGGGTTATGAAGAAGGCGGTCTGCTGACTGACTCGGTAAGACGCACGCCCCACGCCGTGTTACTTTTAGACGAAATCGAGAAAGCCCACCCGAATATAATGAACGTACTGTTATCCATCATGGACTATGGCGTGGCGACAGACGCGCAGGGCAAAAAAGCAGATTTTCGCAACATCATACTGATAATGACATCAAACGCGGGAGCGCGTGACATGTCGAAGTCTACAATCGGTTATCAGACGCGCGAATCGGGCGCTGATGCGATTCAAACAGAGGTTGAACGCGTATTCGCGCCCGAGTTCAGAAACCGCCTTGACGAAATCGTGATTTTCAACCACATCGACATCGAAATGGCAAGGCGCATTACCGACAAAGCGTTCGGCGAGCTTGCAAAACGCGCTATGAAAAAGGGTATTACCGTCACACTCGATGACGAAGCGCGCGATTACCTAGCCGAAAAGGGCTTAGATAGGCAGTATGGGGCACGTGAGATAATCCGAGTGATTAACCGCGATATTAAGAAACGACTGGTTGACGCGGCGCTTGTGTCGGGTGAATCAGAAATCACCGTTAAGGTAAACATTAACAACGGCGAGCAATGTGTAGTAACAGTTATTCCTGTTGACAAAACATGAATAAAAACTTATACTTAAAATCGGGATTGTAAAGAGGAGGTAAACTATGTTATTTGAAGAAATCCGCGCGATTATTGCTGAGCAATTGGGGAAAAACGCTGATACCATAACCGAAACCACGAGGCTTTCGGATGACCTAAACGCCGACAGCCTTGATTTGTTCCAGATTATTGTTGAAATCGAAGATAAGTATAGCATAAAAATAGAGAAATTCGAAGGACTGGCAACCGTGGGGGATGCGGTTAAATACGTCGAATCTCTGTTGAAGTAGGTGAATGTTTTTATGAAACGTGTACTTTTGATTGTTTTAGACTCCGTCGGCATTGGGGAATTGCCGGACGCGGCCGATTTTGGGGATGTCGGTTCGCATACTTTAGGGAACACCTATGCCGCAACGGGCATGAAGTTGCCACATATGACGGCTTTGGGGCTTGGTAATATCACAAACTCCCAAATGCCACAGGTTGAAAGCCCAACGGCGGTTTTTGGGCGATTGGCTGAAATCACGAAAGCTAAAGACACAACATGCGGCCATTGGGAGATGGCGGGCATAGTCATGGACCATGCGTTCGTGACCTACCCGAACGGCTTCCCGCGTGAATGCGTTGACGCGCTGGAGAAGGCAACAGGGCGCAAGGCGATTTGTAACCTGCCGTATTCGGGCACTAAGGTCATTGACGACTACGGTGACGAACATGTAAAAACGGGTGATTTAATTGTCTATACGTCGGCGGATTCTGTGTTGCAGATAGCCGCGCATGAGGACGTTATACCGATTGAGGAACTCTATCGCATATGCGAGATAGCATATGAAATAGCCAAGCCATACCACGTGGGGCGTATTATCGCGCGCCCGTTTGTTGGCTCAAACGGTAAATACACGCGCACAAAAAACCGCCGCGACTTCTCGGTACCGCCCATATCGCGCACGGTTCTTGACGCGGTGAAGGACGTAGGTCAGACGGTTTTGGGTATCGGCAAGATTGAGGATATTTTTTCACATCAAGGGCTCACGAACGTAAACCATACGACAAACAACGCAGACGGTATCGAAGCGATTAAGGACGCGCTGAAAACCGTTCAAAACGGGCTGATTTTCGTCAACCTCGTTGATACGGATATGTTGTTCGGGCACCGCAACGACCCGTTTGGTTACGCGAAGTCACTCGAATACTTTGACGCACAATTACCTGAGATTATGGAACTTCTGACAGATGAGGATTTACTCATCATCACGGCTGACCACGGTTGTGACCCAACAACGCCGTCAACCGACCACTCACGCGAGTATATACCCGTTCTGATTTACCAAAACGGTATAACCCCGCGCGACTTCGGCACGGGTGACAGCTTCGTTCACATTGCCGCGACAGTGGCGAAACACTTGGGCGTTACAAATTGGAATATCGGCGAAAGCCTGATATAGATAAGGCAGTATGCACGGAGGCATTATGAGCAAATATTTATTCTCGTCCGAGTCTGTCACAGAGGGTCATCCCGACAAGCTCTGTGACCAAATAGCGGACGCGATTTTAGACGATATGTTAGCCAAAGACCCATACGCGCGCGTGGCGTGTGAGGTTATGGCAACGACAGGTATAATCTTTGTGGCGGGCGAGGTTACGACAAACGCGTACTGCGACATCGAAACGATTGTCAGAAACACAATTAAAGACATTGGTTATGACCGCGCGAAGTATGGTTTTGACTGTGAAACTTGCGCGGTTGTGACGAGTATTTCGAGTCAATCGCCCGATATCGCCATGGGCGTTGATACGGCGCTGGAAAAGCGTGTGGGCAGTGACGATTATTACGATACAGTGGGCTCGGGTGACCAAGGCATAGTCTTTGGCTTCGCTTGTGACGAAACGGAAAGTTATATGCCGTTACCCATTGATTTGGCGCATAAACTGGTCAAACGTCTTGCAGATGTACGTAAGGACGGCACGATTCCGTACCTTAGACCCGACGGAAAGAGTCAAGTCACGGTTGAGTATGACGGTTATACGCCTATTCGCGTAGACACGATTCTGATTGCGGCGCAACATTCGCCCGAAATCACGAACGAACAGATAGAAAAAGACATCTTTGAGCATGTTATAAAGCACGTCATACCCCAAAACCTTATGGATGCGGATACTAAGTGTTTAATCAACACGACAGGGCGTTTCACAATCGGTGGGCCAAAAGGTGACACGGGCTTAACGGGCAGAAAGATTATAGTTGACACTTACGGCGGTTACGGTTATCACGGCGGTGGCGCGTTCTCAGGTAAAGACCCGACAAAGATGGACAGAGCGGGCAGTTATATGGCGCGTTATGCGGCGAAAAATGTTGTCGCGGCTGGTTTGGCCAAACGCTGTGAAATTCAGATTGGGTATGCTATCGGTAAGGCTCACCCGCTGTCTGTGTATGTGACAAGTTACGGCACGAGTAAGCTATCAGACGAGGAACTGACGGCAGAAGTCATAAAGCGTTTCGACTTCCGCCCGGGCGCGATAATCGCGAAGCTTGACTTGCGCCGCCCGATTTATAAACAATGCGCCGCGTATGGGCATTTCGGCAGAACCGACTTGGATTTACCGTGGGAACGTATAGAATCGTAGCGAAATCGCCTTTAGGCGGTCGTATATTAAGAAACAGAAAAGGAACTAGACAAAAGACAAAGCGGGGCATTTATAATGCCGCAAAGGTCTTTGAACGGGGGGCCATTTATGAGTGATGAGCAAAGCACGGTGAAGGTTGAATTGCAGAATTCCATGACGGGGCGAGCGAAGGTGTTCGCGTGCAACGGCAACCGTCCGCTTGCCGAGAGTATAGCGAAATCGCTGGGCATAGAACTTGCCCATGCGGAGGTATCACGCTTTTTAGACGGCGAGATAAAGATGATGATTGACGAAACAGTAAGATTGAACGATGTGTTCATCATACAGCCCACGTCGCCGCCCGTCAATGACAATCTCATGGAGCTGCTCATCATGATAGACGCGCTCAAACGTGCAAGCGCAGGGCGCATTAACGCAGTAATCCCATACTTCGGTTATGGGAGGCAAGACAGAAAGGCTCGTGCGCGTGACCCAATCAGCGCAAAGCTTGTCGCGAATTTGCTGACGACGGCGGGCGCTGACCGCGTAATATCTATGGATGTACACTGCCCGCAGATTCAGGGGTTCTTCGATATTCCCGTTGACCATCTTCTGGGCGCACCGATCTTGGCTTCGTACTTTTTAGGTAAGATTAAGCCCGAAGAAACCATCGTTGTATCGCCCGACTTTGGCGCGATAATTCGCGCGAGAAACTTCGCGCAGCGTCTGAATTGTGAATTAGCTATCTCAGACAAACGCCGCCCCAGACCTAATGAGAGTGAAATAATGAACATCATAGGCACAGTACGCGGCAAACATGCGATTATCGTAGACGACGCCGTTGACACAGGTGGCACGCTTATTCACAACGCTGACGCACTGTTAGAACATGGCGCGCTCAGTGTTACAGCTTGCTGTACTCATGCGGTTCTGTCAGGCGACGCCGTTAAGAATATTGAAGACAGTAAGATTCAAAAAATG
>CAZOVK010000013.1:0-40052 GCA_964583165.1 uncultured Defluviitaleaceae bacterium
CGCCTTGGGCGACATGTTCATGGATAATCCGTATTTGAATGAAAAACTATATCAAAAGTATTATCAGGGTGGCATTATAAATATCGCGCTCACACGGGACGAGATGAAGTTTGTAGTAGAATCGGAACCGTTTAAGGTAGTATATGACAGCTCGTGGGCACCGTTTGAGTTTTTCGACACAACAAAGGGCGCGACAGGCATAAATGTAGAGATATTGAAGAAAGTCGCGGAATCAACAGGCCTTAAATTCGAGTTTCTTGACGGTTATGACTATGAAAAGGCTATTGAGATGGTCGGCAACGGCGATTGTGACATGCTTTTGAGTTATGACACGAACCCCAAGCGGGCGGCTGAATTCAATATGGTCTTGTCTGATACGTTTATCGAGTCACCTATTGCGATAGTGGGTAAGGGGTACACGATAAAATCCGATTCGGTGTTCACTATACCGTTTACGTATCCCGTGCCACGTCAGTTTCTGGCAGAGAACTACCCGAACAACCCCATTATAGAAATGGAAACGATTTTCGATTGTTACAAGGCGATTGAAAAGGGCGAAGCAGACTTCACGATGGAGAACATCTATGTTGTCACAGATGTTATTCAGTCGGGGAAATATGATTGGCTCATGGTATCGAGCGTGACACAGCTTATGGACAGGTTCTCATACGCCTACCGCGGTAATATCGACCCCATGCTCATAAGTATTATGAACAAGAGTATCGCCACGTTCACAACGGCAGACATCAACTCGCTCATACTGGAATACACGACAAACTCGATAGCCGACAACAATATCAGCATGTTTTTCAACCGTTATCGCGTTGAGATAATGGGCGTGGGGGCGACGCTCTTAGTGCTCACAATCGTGTTTTTGATTATTCTCGTTCGTTGGCAGAGTAATAACCGCAAGGTTCTGTGGGGGCTTGCGTATAGCGATACTCTGACGGGTATAGCCAACTTCAACCGCTTTCGTGAAGAGGGTCAGCGACTCATCAAACAGAACGCGGGCGACAGATATATGGTTTCACGCATAGACATTGAGAATTTCAAGCTTGTAAATGATATTTACGGCTATGAAATGGGCGACAGAATGATTAAGGCGATAGCCAAAATACTTAGTGGCTTCATGGAGCAGGGCACGGACATTTGCGCCCGTATCGCAAATGACGATTTCATAATGCTCAAACGCTATATTTCAGATGAAGAAAGCGAGCGCACACTCGCCGATATTGAAGCGAGTATTTTGCGCTGTTTCGCGGTTGAGATGGGTTATTTGGCTAAGATGAAATTCGGGCGTTATCTGCTTGAACACGGAGAAACCGAGTTATTACCGGCTGTAGAAAAGGCTAACTATGCGCATAGTCTGGCGAAGACCATGGCAGGGCGTAATGTATGCAACTATGACAGCGCGGTTAGAAATCTGGCAGTAAAACAGAAACTCATTGAAAACAGAATGTATCAAGCGCTGGATGAACGCCGCTTCATTGTCTTTCTTCAGCCTAAAATCTATCTGAAAGATGGGGAACTCGCGGGCGCGGAAGCGCTTGTGCGTTGGAGAAACGATAACGACACAGATATTGACTACCCGAACAGTTTCATACCGCTGTTTGAAAAGAACGGCTTCATAACGAAGCTGGACATGTACATGCTGGAGCGCACATCAGAAATCATACGCGGCTGGATTGACTCTGACCTTCAACCCGTCACGGTATCGGTGAACTTTTCGCGCATACATCTGCTGAACCCACACTTTGTGGCAGAGATATGCGCTACGGTTGACAGGTTCGCTATACCGCGCAGCCTCATAGAAATTGAATTGACGGAGAGCGCGTTCTTTGACAATGAAATATCGCTGTTGTCGATACTACACGAGCTTCACGCCGCGGGTTTCACGGTCAGCATGGACGACTTCGGTACGGGTTATTCGTCGTTGGGTATGCTCAAAAACATACCCGTTGATGTAATTAAAATCGACAGGTCTTTCTTCATCTCGGCTAGTGACTCAAAACGCGCCTATGTCGTGCTCGAATCCATGATGGAGATGGCGAGGCGGTTGGGCATACACACGGTAGCCGAGGGTGTCGAGTTACAAGCGCAGATAAATATGTTGCGCGAGATTGGTTGTGACATTGTTCAAGGGTATTTCTATTCAAAGCCGTTAATGGTCGAAGATTTTAGAAAACGCTTGAAAGCGAGGGAATGATGGATTTGACAAGCCCGCTGTTTGTTGTGGCGTATGCGCTCAATATAATTGTGGCTGTGTTTTTGGCTATGATTCTTCATCAAGTAGGGCATGTCCTGTTTGGCATGTTGTTGGGTATGAAGCTTGAGGGCTTTCGTCTGTTCGTGTTCAGGTGGCGTTTTTTAGACGGTAAAATCAAGTATTCATTTGATAAAAGTCAGCCCATTGCGCTGACTTACAAAATGGAGATTCCGGCGCATTTCACTGAACCGTTCGACTTCTTGCTTTATATCGCGGGTGGTCTGTTTTTTAACCTTATTTTCGCGGCCGTGTTTATCCTTTTAGCGGTGGTTGGTAATAAAAACTCGATGATGATACTGGCTATTTATGCATTTATGAATCTCATTGTGTTCTATGCCAGCGCTAAACGCGACAATAAAACGCCGATGCCGTCAGATGGCTCAGTGATTATGAGCATAATAAGAAGGACTGATTTGGCGAAGAAACTCGTCCAAGTTAATCTCATAAGTGCCGCTTATAGCGCGGGTGCTCGCCCGCGTGACTTAGTTATCCCCGATATTACTGTTGTTGTGCCCGATATGTTTGATGTGATGCTGTTGTATCAAATCTATTATCACGCCCTAGATACACACAATGAAGCGATAGTCACAGGCATAATCAGAATATTTGAGGATAATCTGGATAAACTGCAACCGTTATATTTCAGCTTTGTGTATTGGGAACTGACGTTTTACTACGCGCGGAACATAAACACAGCGAAGGCTAAGGAATATTTTGGACGTTCCATGGCTAATCCGCTTCTCGAACCGATAAGCCGTGAGCGAATTTTGGCGTATTACTCATATTATATCAACAATGATATTACATCAGCGCGGGAATACGCCGCGAAAGGTCTTGAAGTATCAACCGAAGCCCCTTATAAGGGATTAGCGGCGTTTGAAACAGACTTGATAAAATCATTACTCGATAGAATGGAAAAGGCGGGTCACTAACCCGCCTTTTTCTATATCACCGTCAAACGGTATGTATAGCCCTTTAATTCTTCGTGCGCGCCTTGCGTTATTGTATAACCGCCGTTCTGCTTCTCTGACGCGATAGCCAAAAACGCCGCCGCAATGCCTATGTCAACGCGGTTCATCTTGTCATAGAGCCGCGCATGAATAGGGTTGAGTTGCTTTTGATATACATGAATCGCCCCGTCTTGCTCTGAGAAGAACCAGTTTTGGCTATTTGTGGCTGACGGCGCGAGCCGAACCGCGTCAAAACGCGTGTCTGAGCCGCGAGAAATCTCTTGCAGTGTCTTGCGCTTGAATTCTGTTATCGGGCGGCGTGAGGGTTCGGCGGGTTTGCCAAAACACATCATAAGACACAACTCCATATCGGTTCGTGTCTGTTCGGTTGGTTTCGACGCGCCCAGCCAACATGCGCCCAGCGCAAGGCTCGATATGAATAAATCCATCTGCTCCCACATAAAGCCCGCGTTTTCTAAATAGCCGTCCTTCTTCTCGCTGTAAATCGCGAAGTAGTGTGGCGCTTCGATATTAAACATGCCCTTTGAGCTTGTTACTATCTCAAAGTCTGTTTTGATATTCGGGTAAAGTGGCGTGAGTTGCTTTGCGTATTCGATAATCCCGTCCATAAAACCCGCAATAAGCGGGGCTTTCTCATACTTTCGGACGGACTTGCGCGTGAACATACTGTCAAAAAGGTCTGCAGGCCCCATTTTAATCACCTATAATCTTTATCAGAATCCGCTTATCGCGCATTCCGTCAAATTCACCGTAGAAAATCTGTTCCCATGTGCCGAAGTCTAGTTTGCCATTCGTGACGGCTACAACCACCTCACGCCCCATTACTGTTCGCTTCAAATGTGCATCCGCGTTGTCTTCATAACCGTTATGGTCATACTGATCATACGGTTTTTCGGGCGCGAGTTTCTCCAGCCACTTTTCAAAGTCGCGGTGTAACCCGCTTTCGTTGTCATTTATAAACACACTTGCCGTGATGTGCATGGCATTGACCAGTAGCAAGCCCTCTTTAATGCCGCTCTCACGTAGTGCCGTTTCAACCTGCCCCGTTATGTTTATGAACGCGCGGCGCTTTGGGGTGTGTATCGTCAGTTCCTTGCGAAAACTTTTCATTACTTATCTCCCACACAAGCCGCCACGAGTGCCTTGAATAAGCTCAAGTGTTCAGGATAGTCGGTCATGCGCTCGGGGTGCCACTGAGTCGCGATTGCGAACCGTTTTTCGGGTAAAACGAAGGCTTCAACCAACCCGTCGGGGGTAATGCCCTCAGCAACAGCACATGACGGCAAGTCTTTGACGGCTTGGTGATGTGACGAGTTTACGCCAACCTCTGTTTCGCCCATTATGTTATGGAAAACGCCGTTTTCTGTCAGTTTGACCGTATGGCATTTGGTGTAGAGTTCTTCAATCGTATGCCAACGCGCATGGTTGATGTCTGACGGGTGTTGTGACGGAAGATTTTGATAGAGCGTGCCGCCTAATGCGATAACCATTGCTTGAAAGCCGCGGCAGATGCCCAAAATCGGCATATCCTTTTCAAACGCGCGTTTCGCAAGCAGTAAATCGTGCTCATCGCGCCTTTTGTCGGGTGCATCCGTCGTCGGGTGTGGTTCTTCGCCGAACAACCGCGCGTCAAAGTCGCCGCCGCCGATAATTACAAGCCCGTCAGCCATATCAAGCAATTCAAGCGCCGCTTCATGCGTCATGCCATCAGTAATCAGAAGCGGCAACCCGCCGCCCTGTTCAACCGCGCGGACATACGATTCGTTGACGCAAATCCGCGCCCCCATCTTGCCATACTCCTTAAACCCCGTGATTGCGATTAACGGTTTCTTCATGTGAAAACCCCCTAGAAAAATGATAGTTGCAACTGATCATCTAAGCCCGTAAGTATGCCCTCGCGCTCTAATAGCCCGATAACTGTTTTTGTGACCTTCGTGCGCTCGCGGAAATCATCTATGGACTTAAACGCTCCGTTCGCGCGCGCTTCGACAATCGTCTGCGCGACAGTCGCGCCCAGACCCGCCACGGTGCAGAGCGGCGGCATAATGCCGTCTTCGGTCACAAGAAAGCGTTTCGCGTCAGCCGTATATAAATCGAGTGGCACGAATTTAAGCCCGCGCAAATACATCTCCATGCATAGCTCAAGAATCGTGAGCGCGTTTTTGTCCTTCGCGGATGCTTCACGCCCAGCGGAGTTTATGCGCTTCATTTCGGCAAACGCCGCTTCCCGACCACTGCACATGGTGCGGTAATCCATTTCGCCCGATTTAACCGAGAATGACGCGGCGTAGAATGCAGCGGGGTAGTGAATCTTGAAATACCCGATACGCATTGTCATCATAACATATGCGACAGCATGACCTTTAGGGAACATGTACTTGATACGCTTGCATGATTCGATATACCACTCGGGCACATTAGCGTCACGGAGTGTCTGCTCATGCTCAGGTGTGAGCCCACGCCCACGCCGAACAGATTCCATAATCACGAACGACGCCTTTTTCTCAACGCCCTTGTTAATCAAGTATACCATAATATCGTCACGCGTGGGAATGATTTCTTTGAGCGTCGCCACGCCGTTTCTGACCAAATCCTGCGCATTGTTGAGCCAAACATCCGTGCCGTGTGACAGCCCCGATATGCGAACGAGTTCAGCGAAGGTCTGGGGCTTCGTGTCCATGAGCATTTGACGCACGAAGGACGTGCCGAATTCGGGCAAACCTAGCGTACCCGTCTGAACGCCCAGTTGTTCGGTCGTAAGCCCGATTGGTTCAGGTGAGCGAAACAGCGCGAGTGTGTCTAAATCGCCAAGGTCAACAGTTCGCGGGTCAACGCCCGTAAAGTCATGCAAGAGTCTAATAATTGTGGGCACGTCATGCCCGAGAATATCTAGTTTGAGTAAGCGCCCCTCGATTGAGTGATAGTCAAAATGCGTCGTCGTAACATCCTTGCTGGAGTCGTCGGCGGGGTATTGAATCGGGCAGAACGAGTAAATCTCCTGTCCGCGCGGCAAGATAACAAGCCCGCCCGGGTGTTGACCGGTCGTCCGCTTAACACCCGTACAACCCGCGACAAGGCGGTTGATTTCAGCCAAACGCGCGGGCATGTTGCGCTCGTTTAGGTATTTCTTGACAAAACCGAACGCCGTCTTTTCTGCCAGCGTGCTGATTGTCCCTGCCTTGAATACAAACTCCTTGCCGAACAGTTCATCCGTATATGCGTGGGCGCGTGATTGATACTCGCCCGAGAAATTCAGGTCTATATCGGGTTCTTTGTCGCCGTCAAAGCCCAAGAAGGTTTCAAACGGTATGTCGTGACCGTCCTTTTTAAGCAACACGCCACAATTCGGGCACGCCCGCGCGGGCATGTCACAACCGCTCGCGCCCTTGAAACCGCTTACAATCTCGCTTTCAAAATCCGTGAAGTGACAATGTGGGCAATAGTAATGCGGCGGCAACGGGTTAACCTCTGTTATGCCCGCCATTGTAGCGACAAGGCTCGAACCGACAGAACCACGCGAACCTACCAAATAACCGTCAGCCTCAGAGCGGTGAACGAGTTTCTGCGCTATCACGTACATAACCGCGAAGCCGTTCTTGATGATAGAATCGAGTTCGCGCTCTAACCTCGACGCTACAATCGGGGGCAAGGGGTCACCATATAGTTCATGAGCCCGCGCCATTGTCATCTCTGTCAGAAGTTCTTCCGAGCCTTCAATCTTGGGTGGGAATTTCCCCTTTGGTATCGGCTCAATCGCTTCACACATGTCAGCAATGAGGTTCGTGTTTGTCACAACTACCTCAAACGCCTTGGAATCTCCTAGATACGAAAATTCGTCTAGCATTTCATCAGTCGTCCGAAAATACAGCGGTAATGCGTGGTCTGTGTCGCGGAAGCCATGCCCCGCCATGATAATACGGCGGTAAATCTCGTCTTCGGGGTTTAAGAAATGACAGTCGCAAGTCGCGACAACGGGCTTTTGTAACTTCTCACCAAGAGCCACAACACGGCGGTTGAAATCGCGCAGTTCTTCTTCGTCCTTCGCCTTGCCCCCGCGCACTAAAAACATGTTGTTCGCTATCGGTTGAATCTCCAGATAGTCATAGAACGCCGCGAGCCTCTCCAAGTCAGCGTCAGAACGGCGGTTCACAATCGCGTTGAACAACTCGCCACTCTCACATGCCGAACCGATAATAAGCCCCTCGCGCAAAGCCGCAATCTGGCTTTTGAGCATCCGAGGGCTTCTGTGGAAGTAACGCGTCTGCGAATCGGAAATGAGCTTATAGAGGTTAAACAGCCCCTGCTTGTTCCGCGCGAAAATTACGGCGTGATAGGCGGGTAATAACTTATAGTCGTCAGCCGTGGGTTCGAGAAGCTTTTTTTGCTCGGCGTTTAAGCCCAGCAGAATCCCAGCGGCGGCCTCTGCGTCATCAACGGCGCGGTGGTGGTTCTCTAGGCTCACGTTCAGGTGCTTTGCTAGCGTGTTCAGTTTATGGTTTTTAAGTTGCGGTAGAATATCACGTGACAACTCGAGCGTACAGAAATAAGGGTTAGCGACAGACAGCCCGAGTCTGTCGGCTTCGGCTTTCAAAAACCCCATGTCAAACGCCGCGTTGTGGGCACAAAGTGTCGCGACGTCTATAAATTCAAGAAACTCGGGCAAAACGTCCGCAATAAAAGGTTTGTCGGCGAGTTCGCCATCCGTTATGCCCGTGAGTTTCACAATCTCTTGGGGCAGAGGGTAGCCGGGGTTAATGAGTCGCGAAAAATGCCCCGTAATCTTGCCGTCCTCCATCATTACCGCGCCTATTTCAATCACTGTATGTTCGTTACAATCAAGACCTGTTGTTTCAAAATCGAATACGACAATGCGCCTGCCCGCCACTAAATCTTCGGGTGGTATCGTCCGCAAGTCGTCAACAATATAGGCTTCGACGCCGTAAAGTGGCTTGACCGCGCCCTTTTCGCGGCATTTCATAGCCTCGGGAAAAGCCTGCGCCACACCGTGGTCGGTCAGCGCAATGGCCGTATGCCCCCACGCCGCCGCCATGCTGTAATACTGCTTGAACGACGCGATACCGTCCTTGGCGCTCATATTAGTGTGTAGGTGCAATTCGACGCGCTTCTTCTCGGCCGTGTCCGTGCGCTTTACACCGAAGTTTTTGAGCGGCGCAACCTCAAACGGCGTTAGAACGAGTTCATCCATAAATTCATCATACGTTATCTTGCCATAGACTCGTAGGTTCGCGCCCTGTTTGATGACGGCGGCAAGCTCGGGCATGTGTTGGGTTTTTGTGAACAGCTTACATGTGATACTGCCCGTGAAGTCGGTCATGTCGAAAACCATGATGTTGTTGTCATTTTTCAGCCCGCGTGTTTCAAAGCGGAACACGACACCGTCAAACATCATCTCCTCGCCGTCCTGTATGTCCTCGTTCATGGTCGAAACAAGACCGTCAATATGCGGCTTGACACGGGCGCGTTTCATACGTGGCTTGAACTTCAGCGGGCGGTCTGATTGAAAAGTGTCCTTTTTCGGGGCGGGGGCAGCTTGTTTCTTTTCTATGGGTATTGTAATAGTTGGTTTGGGTTCTAGTAAAGGCTCGTCTGTACGTTTGGGTTCGGGGCAGGAGAGGGGGCGTTGAATCTGTTCGCTTTCGGTGAAGTCCACGACAATCTCTAACCCGTAACGCTCGTTTATGATGCGTTGTAAGGTTTTCTGCATACCCCAGAGTTTCAGCGGTATTGACGCGTTTGTTTCAACGGTTACGTTCAAAACATTGTCATTAAGCGACCATTCGGCGTATCTCAACTTTGAAGCACAAAAAGGGCTTGAAAGCCCTATTTCGTACAAAATCCCCGCCCAATCGTCTTCTAAACATTCTTTCGCGTTGTATTTTGCGCTGTATTTAACGCTCACATCAACATCACGCGCAAAAGGCAAACGCGCCGACAGCTCGGCTTGTAAGGTCGGCGCCAGTGAGCCGTCAAAAGTGCCTTGCGGTTTGAGTAACACCGAAAGTCTTTGCGCTATCTTATCTATATGTAAATCGGTTTCTATGCCGTTAAGCTTTGCCACAAGCGAACGCGGCAAATCCACTTTCGCGAAGGCTTGTTCAAATGTCATTATTACACCTTCTTTGGGGCGAGTGCCGTGACGAAACGTTCGTCAGGCGTTACGTATGCCGTCTTTTGGTTCGTGTAAATCACAAAGCCCGGTTTAGCGCCCGATGGCTTCTTCACATATTTTCGCAAACAATAGTCAACGGGTACAAGGCTTGATTTCTGCCCCTTTGAGTAGAACGCCGCGAGCATGGCGGCTTCTTCAAGGGTTTTTTCAGGTACGGGCTGGTTGTTCGTGACAATCAACACGTGAGAACCGGGGATGTCCTTTGTGTGTAGCCACATATCAGAACCTTGACCCGAGAACGTCAGTTCGTCATTCTGGCGGTTGTTCTTACCTACAAAAATCGTGAAGCCGTCAGATGACGTGAATGAAAGCGGCTTTGTTGAGGTCGTTTTGCGCCCGTCCTTTTTGGTTTTGCGCGCCTTTAGGTAACCCAAAGCGGCGAGTTCATCACGAATTTCGTCAATCTCGCGCTCGTGCGTGACGGCTGTGAGCGCGAAAAGTATGCCATCAAGGTAGGTTATCTCTTCGCGGCTCTGGGTGGCTTGAACAGTCGCGTTTTCGTGCGTGCGCTTCTGTTTGTTGTATTTCTTGAAGTAATTCTGCGCGTTCTGGCTCGGCGTTTTCTGTGTGTCAAGCAGTATTGTGACCTCGGGCGTATCTTCTTCGTAGTAGTTTTGGGTTATGAGGGAAGTTTGCCCTTGCTTGATAGCGTAAATATTCGCCGTGATGAGTTCGCCGAATACGCGATTTTCTTCGCGACCTAAAGTGTCCGCGATTGCCTTTTCTTGTATGTCCAGCTTTCGAACGGCGCGGTCAAGAAAGCCCGAAACGAGCTTGCGCAAGTCCTGTGATTTTTGGGCTATGCGGTTCACGTCGTCTTTTTGAGCGTAAAAATCGTCTAATAACGCCGAAATAGCGGTGTATCGCACGTCTTCATAACCCGCGTAAACACCCATATCGAACACAGAAAAATCAGCGGGTTTACCGGTTTCTTCTTTATATATATGGCATTCAAACTCGCCGCTTTTCGCGCGTTCCGAAAAGCTCTCGAATGCCGCGAACAATCGCGCCGCTTCATCAGCAGAAACAGAAGCGGCAGGTCTTCCCGCGTCGATATCTGCGCGGTGTAACATCTCTGACGCGAGAATTGGGCTTACGCCCGTGTAATTCAGATAAACCGCCTTTTGAGCGTTCAAATCAGACGAAACAAAGCGGCGGATAAATCCGTTGTTGCTTTCGGTCAGCGGGTTTGTCTTGTCACTGGGCGGGCGCGTGTATATAAGCCCCGGCAAGACTTCACGCACGCGGCTTTTCTCCTGTGTGACGCGCTTAATCGAGTCAATTATCTTACCCGCCGCGTCTGTGAGAATGATATTGGAGTGTTTGCCCATCATCTCAATGATGAGTTTTTTCACTGTCAAGTCGCCCATTTCTGTCGCGCTCTCGATATGAAACTCAATGACGCGCTCGAAATCTGGCTGAATGATGTCCGCTATGCGCCCCGGTGTTAGGTGTTTGCGGAGCGTCATAGCGAACTGCGGGGCTTGCATGGGGTTTTCTTTTGCAATCGTTGTCAGGTGGGCGCGGGGGCTGGCGGCGCTCGCTGTCAGAAACAGCTTGAAATTCGCGCCGCCGCGCACGTTTATAATCAGCTCGTCGCGCTCGGGCTGAAACACCTTGTCCACACGAGCGCCGAGAATCTTTTCGCGCAACTCCGCGACAACCGCCGCGACGGCGAATCCGTCAAATGCCACAAAATCACCTCGTGAAAGGCGTTACGTTACTTCCGTTTCGCCTTCTCTACGTTAATCTTCTTGCCCTTGTATTTCTTGCCCTTTATCATGTTCGACACATGTTTGATGTGCTCTTTCGGGATGTCCACGAATGAGAATTCGTCATAGAGGTCGATATTACCAATGATGCGCTTTTGAATACCCGAATGGGTGATGAGAATGTTCAAAAGCTCGGGCACTGTCAGTTTATCCTTTTTGCCGATATTGATGAACAGGCGTTCCATACCCTCTGACGAGTATTTGCCGTTGCCGCGGTTGCCGCCTTCGCGGTCAATACCTTTTTCGCGGCGCGGCTCACGTACAGGCTCGTTTAAGTCTTCGTCAACCGCGTTCGCGTCAAAGAGGTTCATTTTGAGCAACGCCGCCGCAATATCTGTCGCCGTGTATTCGTCGTTAGCCGTCATTTCGTTGACAAGGTTCACGTATTTCGTGAGCTTTCCGTCTTCGAGTGACGCAATGACCTGCTCAATGAACGCTTTAATACGGACTTCTTCTATGTCAGCCAGCGCGGGTAGGCGGCTGTGTTCAATCTTGCTCTTGGTATAACGCATGATATCGCGAAGCTTGTAAATCTCACGCCCCACAACAAACGTGAACGCTACGCCCGATTTGCCCGCGCGTGCCGTGCGCCCTATGCGGTGTACGTAGTATTCCTCGTCTTGCGGCACGTCATAGTTGAACACCATGTCGATTTCAGAAACGTCAATGCCACGCGCCGCCACGTCTGTCGCAACGAGAATGTCAATGGTCTTGTTACGGAATTTCTTCATTACCATGTCGCGTTGTGGCTGTTTCAAATCGCCGTGAAGCGCTTCGGCGAAGTAACCGCGGCTTTGAAGCTGTTCAACAAGCTCATCCACGCGCTTCTTCGTATTACAGAATACGAGGGCAAGTTGTGGGTTATGCAAGTCAATAAGGCGGCAGAGCGCCTCGGGCTTCGAGTGTTCCTTGACCTCGAAATAAATCTGCTCGATATTCGGCACGGTCATTTCGCGGTGGACTGTCTTAATCTGAATCGGGTCGTCAAAGAATCGCTCCGCCAAATCGAGAATCTCACGCGGCATGGTTGCCGAGAACATGATGGTCTGACGTTCCTCGCTCATACGTTCGAGAATAAACTCGATGTCCTCACGAAAACCCATATCGAGCATTTCATCTGCTTCGTCTAACACGACAGCGCGAACGCTGTCCATGCGGAGGGTGCGGCGGTTCATGTGGTCCATGACGCGCCCGGGTGTGCCGATTACGACTTGAACGCCCTTTTTGAGCGCAATAATCTGACGGTCAATCGGCTGACCGCCATAGATGGGCAGAACGCGGATATTATCCCTGTATTTTAAGAGTTTACGAAACTCCTCTGATACTTGAATCGCTAACTCGCGCGTGGGGCAGAGTATGACCGCTTGCAAGCGGCGGTCTTCGGGGTTAATCCGCTCCAAAATCGGGATGCCGAACGCGGCAGTCTTGCCCGTGCCCGTCTGTGATTGACCCAAAACGTCATGCCCGCGCATAATAAGCTCTATCGCCTGTGACTGAATCGGTGTCGCTTCCTCATAGCCTAAGTCCTCGATTGCGCGGAGTGTCGCCGCGCCGAGTCCCATGTCCGAAAAGTTCGGTGTTGTTTGAATCTCCATTAAATGCACTTTTTCCTTTCTGGTACAAAACCTCATAACAATTTATTGTATAACATATGCTTTAATATTGCAAGTTTTATCAATAGATGTTATAATCGATTTAACGGGGGGTTAACATGAATTTATTGTCTGCTCTTTTTTTGGGCTTCATACAGGGAATGGCGGAGTTTCTGCCGATTTCCAGTTCGGGGCACTTGTTATTTTTCCAAAATCTGCTGGGTGTGAGTGAAAACAACCTGCTTTTTGATGTTGTGGTACATCTTGGAACACTCGTTCCTGTTTGTGTTGTCTACTTTAAGGACATACTGGCGCTTATAAAGAAGCCGTTTCAGTGGTTGACATTGTGTCTGGTTGTGGCGACTATACCTGCTGTTATTGTTGCGTTTGTGTTTGGTGATGTGATTGACGCGGCGTTTACGAATACCAATTTGTTGCCGATTACGTTTGCGATAACGGGGTTTTTGTTGATTTATGCTGATATGGCTAAGACGGGCAAGCGCTCAGAGAAACAACTGTCTATATTCGATTCGCTGTTGATTGGGTTGGTACAAGCCTTCGCGATTCTGCCCGGCATTTCGCGGTCGGGTAGTACGATTACGGCGGGTTTGACGCGCGGCATTTCGCGCGAGGGCGCGGCGAAGTTCAGTTTTTTGATGTCGATACCCGTTATCTTGGGCGCGGCTGTTCTTGAAATTAAGAAGCTTGTGACGAGCGAAGTGGTTGTTGAATCGAGCTTCATCTTGCCGTCTGTCTTTGGTTTTCTGGCGGCGGCGGGGGCGGGTTATCTCGCGATTCAGTTCTTCGTACGGCTTGTCAAAGCGGGTAAGCTCAAATACTTCGCGATTTACCTGTTTGTCATTGCATTTGTCGTGTTACTGTTGAACATATTAGGATAAAAGGGGATAAATATGAAAATCTATGTTGACCCGCATACACATACAATCGCGAGCATTCACGCATACTCGACAATCCTTGAAAACGCGAGATTCGCGGCGGATAGGGGCTTGAAGGCGATTGGCATAACCGACCATGCGCCCGCCTTGGTGAATTCCACGAAGCCCGAACACTTCAAAAACCTACGGACTCTGCCCGAGGAAGTCTATGGCGTAAAGCTATTGCCGGGTGTTGAGTTGAATATCATGAACGTCGAGGGTGATATAGACCTTGATTTAACTGTCTTAAAGCGCATGACGGTGGTCATTGCGAGCATTCATGAACAAACATACGAGATAACAACAGCCGAAAACCATACGAAATCATTCATAAACGTGATGAAAAACCCATATGTCCGTATCATGGGGCATCTGGCTGACGGGCGCATACCGTTTGATATGCCCGCCGTTGTAAAAGCCGCGATTGAAACGAACACGCTCATTGAAATTAACAACCTGAGCTTCAACCCGATAAGTGTCAGACGGTCGGTGCCCGCGTTGGTTGAGCTGATTAGTGTGTGTAGGGCGTTGGGCGCTAAGATTGTTTTAGGCTCTGACGCACATTTCGCGACACAGGTGGGCGATTTTAATATGGCCATGCCCTACGTCATTGAAGCGGGCTACCCCGAAGAACTCATTTTGAATGCTGACGCCGAGCGATTCTTGGCGTTCATAAATAAACCAAAAAATAACCCCAACTAACCAAAGGACGGAACAAAATGGATTTATCAACACTAAACCCCATGCAGCTCGAAGCGGTACAGACTACAGAGGGGCCGCTTTTGTTGTTGGCGGGCGCGGGGAGCGGCAAGACGCGCGCGCTCACTCACCGCATAGCCTATCTCATTGAGCAGGGGCTGGAACCGTACAATATCCTTGCGATAACCTTCACGAATAAGGCCGCTAAAGAGATGAAACACCGCGTTGAACAGATGATTAAGCGTGGTAATGAAGTCTGGATTTCGACTTTCCACGCGACTTGTGTTAGGATATTGCGGCGCAACGCCGAGCGGATTGGTTTCAACCGATACTTCACGATTTATGATACGGATGACCAAGAAAAACTCATGAAATCGCTGTTGCGCGAACACGACTTGAACGAGAAGCAATATCCGGCCAAAACGGTTTTGCATGAAATCAGCCGCGCAAAGGACGATTTAACCACTCCAGAGATGTACGCCAAGGCCGCCGAAGACTTCCGTGAGGAGAAAATCGCCGTGCTCTATAGGGCTTATCAGGCGAGGCTTCTGCTCAACAACGCCATGGACTTTGACGATATAATAGTTAAGACGATTGAATTGTTCAGAAAAAACCCCGAGGTACTCGCCGAATATCAGCAGCGTTTTCTATACATAATGGTTGACGAGTATCAAGACACTAACACGGCGCAGTTCGAGCTTGTGCGGCTTTTGGCGGCGAAGTATAAGAATCTGTGTGTCGTGGGTGATGACGACCAGAGTATATACGGCTGGCGCGGGGCGAATATCAAGAATATTCTGGATTTTGAGAAGAGCTACCCTAACGCGACGGTCATACGCCTTGAACAGAATTATCGTTCGACAGGCGCGATTTTGGATGCGGCGAACGCTGTTATAAAGAACAATAAGGGGCGAAAGCAGAAAAAGCTTTGGACAGAGAGCGAGCGTGGCAGTCTTGTTAAGATATTCCACGCGCCGTCAGACATGGACGAGGCATTTTACGTAATCAACAGTATCAAGGATAGGCATGAAAAGGGCGAGAAACTCGCCAATTTCGCGATACTCTACCGCACGAACGCTCAATCGCGCCTGTTTGAAGACCGCCTTGTGAAGCTCAATATCCCATATCGGCTTGTGGGTGGCGTTCGGTTCTATGAAAGACGCGAGATTAAGGACGTGCTGGCTTATTTGCGCGTCATTTTGAATCCATATGATGAAATCAGCGTGAAACGGATTATCAATATACCCCGGAGGGGTATCGGCCAGACTACGCTTGATAAGATAACGGCGTATGCCATTGCTAATGAAATGGCGTTTTTCGAGGCTTTGAAGGCCGTGGAGCATATCCTCCAGACAAAGGCTAAGTGTAAGCCCGTTTATGCGTTTGTGGAGCTTATTGAGAGCCTTAGGCGTGATGCGGCTGAACATACGGTCAGCGAATTGATGAACTTGATGTTGGAGAGAACGGGCTACCTACTTGAACTCGAAGCCGACACAGACGATAACGGCGAAACACGCGCTGAGAACGTGGAAGAACTCATCTCTAAAGCCGTACAGTATGAGCAGGACGATGAAAACCCGACTTTGGCGGGCTTCCTCGAAGATGTGTCGCTTGTTGCGGATGTAGATAACTTGAATGCGGACGACGACGGCGTTGTGCTGATGACTGTGCATTCAGCCAAGGGGTTGGAGTTCCCTGTGGTGTTTTTGTGTGGGCTTGAAGAAGGGTTATTCCCCGGGAATCGCGCGATACAAAGCCCTAACCCGAACGACATTGAGGAAGAGCGGCGGCTTTGTTATGTCGCGATAACACGCGCAGAGCGTGAGTTGTATGTGACACACGCCGTGACGCGCCTTCAATACGGACACCAAGTATATAACCCGCCGTCACGATTCATCAAAGAAATACCCGTAACCCTGTTGGAGGATGTAATGAAACGTACCGTAAAACCTGTCCTTGAAGCGGGCAAGCGCAACCTCGCGAACGCAGACTTGCGCGAATCCGTCAAGAGTGTGAACATAAAGAGCGAAGCGAAGAATTACCTTGAAGCCACCATATCCGCAATCCCTGCGCCCGTCGGCGTTAGTCTTGACTTCGGCGTTGGTGACCGCGTGCGCCAGATTCGCTATGGCGTGGGCGTTGTGACTAATATAGCGGCCGCCGGTGCAGACTATGAGGTAACGGTGGAATTTCCCGACATTGGCGCGAAAAAATTTATGGCACATCTGTCAAAGCTTACAAAAGCTGAATAAATCAGTAGTTCGAGGTGTTGGATAGTGGAACAATATGGCAATGATGAATTAGTAAGGGTAGACAATGGGCAAGTCAAGCCGCAACCGCAGGCTGACACGCTTTCGATAGACAAACTCAATTCTCAAGAACGCGCACGCGCAATGGCGCTCGTTAAGGATTTGAATCTCGGTGACGCGAACGCCGTCATGGAATATGCGGCGGGTTCGCAGGCGAAAGTCGCTCAGACTTCCGATACGATGCTCGCGAATGTCAGCACGAAGGACTTGGGCGCGATTGGCAAGAGCCTGACTGATTTGGTTGTTGAAATCAAGGGTTTCGACGCGAGTGGCGAAAAGAGAGGTCTGTTTGGACGCATCAAGGCGAGTATCGAGAAAATGGCGGCGGGGTATCGCAAGGTCGAGGGCAATGTTGACCGCATTGTGAGCGTTCTTGAAGGTCATAAACGCCAGATGTTCAAGGACTTAGCCATGCTGGACGCGGTGTATGCCGCCAACTATGAGTATTTCAAAGAAATCACATTGTATATAATCGCGGGCAAGGAAAAACTCCGTGAGTTTACTGAGGTCACTATCCCTGAGCAACGCCGTGTGGCTGAAACCACGAATGACGAAATGGAGATTCAGAAGCTGAACGACATGGTTGCGAGCGCGAATCGTTTCGAGAAGCGTTTACACGACCTCATGCTGACACGCACAATCAGTATTCAGCTTGCGCCGCAAATCCGCTTGCTTCAAAACAATGACCAGACGTTGGCCGAGAAAATCCAGTCGAGTATCGTTAACACGATACCACTCTGGAAGAACCAAATGGTTATAGCGCTAGGGCTAGCGAATTCAAAGGCCGCTCTTGACGCGCAACGCCAAGTCACGGACATGACGAACGAACTCCTACAGAAAAATTCGGAGTTACTGCGTCAAGGCTCGGTAGAAATCGCGCGTGAAGCCGAACGCGGCATTGTGAGTATTGAAACAGTCAGAAAAACCAATGAGAACCTCATTGCCACGATAAACGAGGTGCTCGACATACAGCAAAAAGGTAGCGCCGAACGCCGCGCCGCCGAAGTGGAGCTGTCAAACATGGAGCAGCAGCTCAAAACCACACTGTTAGAGGCGAACCGTAGAAATATGTAGACTCATCTGCGAAACAGGCTTTAGCTTGATTGGGGGGTGATTGTGTGGGTAATGACAAGGCATCACAGGTTGTCCGCGACAGCACAATACGTACAGGGCGCATTCAGGTTACTACGACAAACCCTGAGCTGAAGGACAAAATCAGGCTTGATTTGGGGCCAAATGAGCCGGTCAATTGGTTCATCCAGTTTAATATCGCGCTCGACCCCGCGTCTGTCACACACAAGACCGCCCGCGTTATGGAAACCGACGGTACAATCCTAGCTACAGACATCACCTACGAGCCGTCGCGCAACCTCGTTGTCATCCTCCCGCTTGACACCTACGAAGATAACCGCTATTACATCCTTACAATCAAGAAAAAGGTTAAATCTGCGCTCGGTCAACATCTCAAACGTGACATAAACATCATGTTTAAGCTGTTCGAGAACAAAATCTCCGAATACAAAATATTGCCACCAAACGTCGTTCTGCCAAAGCCAAAGCCGCGCAAAAAGACCTCACCACATGGTCAATCCGTGACGAAATTCTACTCGTTCATGAACGAACAGAAGTTCAAAGAAACCCCGCTCGATAAACTCATGTATGGGCCAATCAAGCTGAATTGGCTCGCGATAGCGGGGGTTGGTCTGGCGCTTCTGCTTACGGTGGGCAGTTTGGTTGTGAACATATTCATGTTTACGGCTGTGATGCTTGCTGTTCTGGCCGCAAGTGTGGTCTTTCTGTTCATCTCGACAATGAAAGCCGGCAACTACTCCTCAATCCTATATAACATGGGCGCGAGGGATTTCAACCGCGGCGACTATTCGGCAGCAAAGCGCAAAATCATGCGGGCGTTTGAGCTTGACCCGACTAATGAAATGGCTGAATATGCGTTAGGGAAGTTGTCGTTTTACGATTAAAAAAAGGGGCGAGCCCCTTTTTTGTTGCTAAAAACTGTCCAACAGTATCTGAATCAGCGTATCTTTTGGCGCAAAGGGCAAAACATTAAACAAGAAGTGAGCGCTCATGCGTTCTTTTTGTTCATCAGTTACGCCGAGTGTGGTAAGACCCTTATTCAGCCCGATTTCCGCTATGAACTCGCAAATCATATCGACCAACGCGTTGGCGGCCGTTTTCTCGTCGGTATCATCAAGCGCGGGGTTCAATATCTTTGCTAATTCAGCGCATTTTGCGGTGTTATTTAGGGCTTCAAACTTGACATAGGCGGGGTAAAGTGAAGCCAGACATTGACCATGCGGAATTTCTTGCGCAATCCCACCTACAATTTCTGATAGCGGGTGAGGGATACTCGCGGCGGCGTTCGCTAGGCTTATACCCGCGTAAAACGCGGCTAGGCTCATCTTCTCGCGCAGTTCAATGTTTTGTGGCTCAACCATAAGCTTAGGCAGAACATCCATCGCCGTTTTCATGGCACGTGCGCCGAGGGTTTTTGTGTAGTCTGACGCTTCCTTGCGCATGTAACTTTCAAAAGCGTGTGAAAACGCGTCAAAGCCCGTCATTGCCGTAAGTCCACGTGGCATTGAAACCGTCAGCGCAGGGTCAATAACACATTCGCGCGGAAACGTCTTGTCGTGGAAGATGCAATTTTTTTCGTCGTTGTCGGGGTCACTGATAATCATGGCTTGCGTGACCTCACTACCCGTTCCGGCTGTAGTTGGCACGGCTATAACAGGCAGAACGGGCTTCGACAACTCCGTATACGACGCGAATGGGTCAGTGTAACCGCTGAACACATTCGCCCAGTCAATCGCGTTTTCGCCGTAAAATAGGCTGACAGCCTTAGCCGTGTCTATACTGGAGCCACCACCCACGGCAACAATCACGTCACAGTGGTTCTCATTCAAAAGCCCAATCGCCGCCATAATACTTGCAATACTCGGGTTTGGCACCGCGCCGTCAAAATGTGTGACGCTCAAGCCCGCCCCTGTTAAAATCGCAGAAACACGTTCATAAATCGGGCGCATAACCGCATCTGAGTTACTCATAGTCACAAGCAGCGCCTGACTGCCATGCGTTTTTGTTACCCCACCAAGCTTGTCAATACTACCCACGCCAAAATGAATCTTCGTGGGTTGAAAGAACCGAAATGGCATATTACCCCTCCTAAATTACGCGCGTGCCGCCCAAATAAACCTGTTTGTCGCCACAAAGCGCGTGAATATCCGCTGTCGCATCATTTTGTAAGACAAGAAAATCTGCGCGATAACCCTTCATAAGCCGTCCGTTTTGCGTAAGACCACAGAGCGCCGCGCCGTTTGACGTGGCGATTTTGAGCACATCAAGCGCAGGAATGCCCACTTCGTGCAACAAAACCGCCTCGTAATACGCTTCGCCATACGGGTTAAACGGTGTGCCCGCGTCCGTACCGAACGCGATATTTACACCACGCCGCCAACATTCGAGCACAACATTGTTATGCCGCGCAATAACGGACTCGCTCTTTCTGTGGTCAGCGTTGTGGGGGTCGCGCTTCAAGCCCTCTTTGACGGCGTAATGCGGCGCGGAAAGTGTAGGCACAAGGTAAGTCCCGCGCTCTTTCATCATATCCATGATGTCGGGGGTCATGAAAACGCCGTGTTCGATACTGTCGGCGCCCGCTTTTACGCAATCTCGCATGGCCGTTTCGCCGTGCGTGTGGACGGCAACCTTGCGCCCGAGAGCGTGGGCGGCAGAAACCCCCGCCGCAATCTCTTCATATGTCAACTCGGGCGGGGCTGGTTCAGGCCCGGGCGAATTAACGCCACCCGAAACCATGAGCTTTACGACATCACCGCCGTCCTTGACAACCCGCCGAACGGCCTTTGAGACCTCATCCGCGCCGTCAGCTTCATAACTCACAAAAAAACCATGTCCACCTGTCGCAGAAATCGCCTTGCCACAGGCCAAAATCTGTGGCAAATCGAGAATACCCGCCTTTTGCGCGTCACGAATGCCCAAGCTGAAACCATGTGTAGAGCCTAAATCACGGCAAGCCACAACGCCCGCTTTCAGCAACGCCCGCGCGTTTGCGACACCATCGCATACAATCCGTGCCTGTTCGCGCGAGGTGAGGGCTTCGGGCTTGCCTGTGAAGTCAATCGCCAAATGAACGTGGCAGTCAACAAGCCCGGGCATCACGAATCCGTCAAGCTCAACCGCGCCAATCGGCAAATCTCCATAATCATGTGCATTCCCGCAAAACCCGATTATGCCGTCGGTGACTTCAAAAACAAAGTCATCGAGAATATTTTCGCCGTCGAACAATTTCTTGCCATAGAAAACCTGTGTCATTTCAACCACCTGTTCAACTCATCCGTACCGTCAAGCACAAACCGCCCGTTTTCAATGAGCATTACGCGGCGGCCGTCCTCTGTCACGCCATAAAGCCTATCAATCTGCCCGAATGGCAGTGTAATATCCACGTGATTAAAGTAATAACAATCGGGCATTTCATCACGCCGCGCTGTTCTCTCGTTCGCCCGCGCCGTGACTTCCTTCTTGTCGTACATGTTCACGACAGGGCTTGACTCGCCCCGCGCAAAACACGGGTCACCAATCGCGATATGTGGGCCTGTCTTCTCGGCTATTAGAATCGGTATGACCTTCTCTAGCCCGAACTGCTCGATTATACGGAAAGCCCGCGTGTTCGTACCGATAGCGAACTCGCCCATTGTCATGGTATCGAAGCCGCCAAGAATATGCTCACGTATGTAAGCGCGGTTTTCATCCGCCGATTCAAAATTCGCGCATATGTAGTCTGTCACATAACCGTCGGTGAACGTAATCTTTAAATCCTTGAAATACTGCCCTTTGAGAAACACCTCGGATGTGAACAAACTCCCGTTAGTGCCCGTAAGTTTAGGTGTCGTGAAAATCTCACCGTATGGGATGTTCACGTCACCGCCGCCGTTCAAGAAATTCGTGTGCTTCGTGGGGTCAGCAAGCGCGGACAACTGAATCGTTATATCGGTCCGCCCGCCCGCGCCCTCAATGCGAACATACCGGCAAGTGTCGAGCGCATCGATAAGTTTCTGCTGAATCAGCTCGAACGGCTCACTGTTTTCAAGGTTCATATTGAGAATCGCGTCAAAGACGACCTCAAAGTTATCACCAATCTCACAACTCGGGAATGTGACAGCCGTCATGCCCATTGTGCCGGGTTTCTGGGCGCGGGATTCTTGAATGCGTTTGAAAGTCATTAACTCCTTGCGCCAAGCCCGTTTCTGCTGTTCGGCTTCTGAATTGTCTAGAGCTTTCGGCGTTTTGATGCCCCCAAACTGCCCTATACGAATAAACCCCAGAATGTCAGACGCAAGCTCTATGTGCTCGTTCCAAACTCGTTCATAGGCGGCTTTGTAATTATCACGCAATGCGGTGTCATGCGCGAAATCGTCTTCGGGGTTACGCGCCTCGTCATCAACCATTGGCGGCGGCACATTGACCTTGTAACCGCGAGCCTCCAACTCCTTGCAGACAGCCAGCGCAAGGGCTTCTTGTCCGACATGGTAGTGAAGTCTAACTGTCTTTTTATCGCCGATTTCTCGAGTCTGGCTTAAAAATGTATGAAAAAGCTGATTTACAATATGTTTCGCGGCGTTTTCTAACTTCTGCTTATCCAAACTGCGCCAAAACGCGCACATTTTTTCGTCAATCTCCGTAATAGGCAAGCCGTAGGCAGAAAGCCCCGCCCCCGTTTGTGCAATTTCTGCCATGATGGTATAATTCGCGTTACTTTCGCCTATCGTCACAAGATTTTTGACCATTTCAAGCGCAACGGCATTGATTCTTTCCAAATAAAACCCTCCAATCTTCAAAACAAGCCAAGCCTTGCGGCTTGGCTTGTGTATGCGGCAAGTTATTTGATTGTGATGTACTTGTAGTCAAACTGAACAGCCAATGGGTAAACGCGAAGCCCTTCGATATTGTCGCGAACGACATAGTTTGTGCGCCCATAGACCTGCGGGATGAAGATGAACTGGTTCAGGACGTAGTTTTCGATTTCCTTGAACTTCGCAATACGCGCGTCGCCTGTCATCTTGAGGGTTTGCTCAAAGCTTGTCATAAACTCTGTGTTGTCTGACCATTTGCCTTCATAATATATGAAGTCAAGCATGTAGCCAACGTCAAACGTCTGTGCGGTGCGTCCGCCGCCGACAACACATTGGAATGTGCCGCCGATGAGCATGGGGAGAAGGTCGGGAACCGCAAGCGGTGTAACCGTGAGGTTCAGGTCAAGGCAGACCTTCCACATCTGTTGAATGGCTTCGGCCTGTGTGATAGAACCGGGGCTGTTTACGCAATGAACGACAACGGCTTTTTCCATGTCGGCTTTGTTCTTGCCGAGTTCAGCAAGACCCATTTCAAGCAAGTCCTTGGCGCGTGCGATTGCGCCTGTTGCGCCCGCCGCGTATGATTTGCCTGTATCGGCGAAGTCGCCGCCCGGGAAGTTGCCCATGTCATAAACGGAGTCGCCCTGTTGCAGACGGAAGTCGCCGCCTGCTTCACCGCGCATACCGAACGGAACCATGCCATAAGCCGCGATTTCGGGTTGTTTCACAATCTGGGCGGCATAGGCGCGGCGGTCGAATGTGAGCGAGAGAGCCTCGCGGATTTTGATATTCGAGAAGAAGTTGGTCGGGATGCCGATATCTTCTTTGGGGTTGAACTCGATGAAGCTGACGCGGATGCTGTCGACATAGTGCTTGGAACCGTCATACTTAGGCGAGTTGGCAACGTCTTGGTCAATCTTTAAGTAGTCCAAGCTGCCCGAATCGTACATACCCATAACGGCGTTTGCGTCGGTCGAAAGCGTGATGTCAACCTCGGCGAAATTCACATTGTCGGCATCCCAGTAGTTCTCGTTCTTTGTAAGTGTGATGCCTGTGTTGTGCTGCCATGTTGTGATGACGAACGGACCGCTTGCCATTGTCTTGTCGGCTTCTGTGCCATAGAGTTGACCCTCTTTTTCTGCCATTGCTTTCTGAACAGGCGCGTAAGTCGGGGTCTTCAGTACGTCAAAGAAGTAGTCAAGCGGTGTTTCAAGCTGAATCTCAACAACCGTATCGCTGACTTTGACAACACCGAGTTTGTCAATCGTCATTGTAGCGTCCGCGCCTTCTGCGCCCGAGAGGTTGTTGTAGATGGCTTCGGCGTTCTTGATTTTGTAGTAATCGGCTACTTTCGGGCTACCCAAAGCGGGGTCAAGTACGCGTTGATACGTGTAAACCACGTCATCGGCCGTAATCGGCGTACCGTCTGCCCATTTCAAGCCGTCACGAAGCGTGACTGTGTAGACCGAGAAGTCCGCGTTTGCCTTAACATCAGACGCAAGACCGGGTTCCCACTCGCGACCTGTTTCACCCGAAATGCGGATGAGCGGTTCGTGAATGGCGTAGATGATGCTGGAAGCGTTGTCGTCGCGGAACTGTTGTGGGTCAAGCGTTGTAGGCTCTTGACCTATGTTGATGCGGAAAGTGCCTGTTGCGACAGGTTTGACGGGTTCGGGTGTCGGCGTTGCCGCCGCTGGACTGCTGGATTGTGATGGCGTGGGGGTAGGTGTGGCCGAGTTAGACGGAGAGGGCGAAGTAGTTCCGCCACAAGCCGCGAGCGCAAGCACCATGACCATAGCAAGTGCTAATGCGAGTAACTTTTTCATAAACTGACCTCCGATTCTTCATTATAATATGTAAGAATAGTGTAGCCTAAGAGTTTATTTCCTTGGCAAAGTGGCACGCGCAGAAGTGAGCGGCGTGGACTTCAACCTTGGGTGGCACCTCATTAGCGCAAATGTCCTTGGCGTATGGGCAACGCGTGTGGAACTTGCAACCGCTCGGGGCGCGCATGGGGCTTGGGATGTCGCCCGTCAGCATGATGCGCGAGCGCGACTTTTCGGCCGTGGGGTTCGGTATTGGTATAGCCGAGAACAACGCCTTTGTGTAGGGGTGAAGTGGGTTATGGTAAACGTCATTACTCTTGCCAAACTCGACCTCCGCGCCCAGATACATGACGAGAATGTTGTTAGAAATGTATCTGACCATGCTCAAATCGTGCGCTATAAACATATACGTAAGCCCGAATTTTTGTTGCAATTCTATGAGCAAGTTCATGACCTGCGCCTGAATGCTCACGTCCAAAGCGGAAATGGGTTCGTCACAGATGATGAGTTTGGGGTCCATAGACAGGGCGCGGGCTATGCCGATGCGCTGACGCTGACCGCCAGAAAACTCATGCGGGAAGCGGTTCGCGTGTTCGGCATTCAAGCCTACCAGTTGGAGTAACTCAATGACCTTTGATTTCTTATCACCCGCGCTGTACTTGCGGCGAAAGTCCCAACCCTCGGCTATGATGTCACCAACCGTCATACGCGGGTTTAGGGACGCGTATGGGTCTTGGAAAATCATCTGCATCTTGTCGCTTAACTCACGTTTGAAATTCTTCGCCTTGGAGTCCAGTGTTTGACCGTCAAACTCAACCGTGCCGCTTGTGGGCTCATAGATTCGTATGACTGTACGCCCGAGCGTAGTCTTGCCACAACCCGATTCACCGACAATGCCGAGTGTTTCGCCCGCATTGAGTGTGAAACTCACGTCATCAACGGCTTTCACAACGCGCCCGCGTGACAATTTGAAGTGCTTTTTGAGGTTAGATACGCGCAATAATTCATTACTCATAGCGTTCAACCTCCTTGCCTGTGACGGGGTTCACGGTTTTCGGCGCGTTCGCGTGGGTGAGCCAACAACTCACGCGGTGAACGCCGTCCAAGATAATCTCTTCGGGGTAATTCCGCTTACAGACTTCCATAGCGTAGTCACAACGCGCCGCGAACGGGCAACCCGTAGGCGGGTTGAACAAATCGGGTGGTGTACCTTGAATCGGGGTCAGTTTGCGGCTTGCGTCCGCGTCAATTGGAGGGATGGAGCGCAACACGCCCCATGTGTATGGGTGGGCGGGGCTATCGAAGATGTCGTTAGCCGTGCCGTATTCCATAATCTTGCCAGCGTACATGACGGCTATGTTGTCGGCGATATTGGCGACAACGCCTAAATCGTGGGTAATGATGATAATGCTTGTATCGTAATTGCTTTTGAGTTTTTTTATAAGTTCGAGTATTTGCGCCTGTGTCGTCACGTCCAGCGCGGTTGTCGGTTCGTCAGCTATCAAAAGCTTAGGGTTCACCGCCATTGCCAAGGCAATCATGGCGCGTTGGCGCATACCGCCCGAAAACTGGTGTGGGTACTGGTTGTAACGCTCACTTGCCGATGGAATGCCTACCATTTCGAGCGCTTCAAGCGCGATTTTGGCGGCTTCTGCCTTGGGCATCTTGCGGTACTTCATAACGCCCTCGGCTATCTGCTTGCCTACTTTCATGGTAGGGTTCAAACTCGTCATTGGGTCTTGGAAAATCATGCGGATGTCACGTGCCCGAATCCCGCGCATTTCGCGCTCGGGGATGTTCGCTATGTCGCGCCCGTCAAAGATGACCGCGCCGCGCTTATATTCGCCGTGTGGCTTTCCGGGGTTCATCTTTGAAATGCACTTCGCGGTTACAGACTTCCCACAACCCGATTCACCGACAATGCCAATGACTTCGCCCTTTTTTAGCGTGAAACTCACGCCGCGCACAGCCTGAACCTCACCCGCGTAGGTATGGAAAGAGAAAGCCAAATCCTGTAATTCCAATAGAATGTCGCTCATACCTACCTCCTCATACGCGGGTCTAATGCGTCACGCAAACCGTCGCCGATGACGTTAAACGCAAGCATTGTGATACAGATGAGCAGTGACGGGAACAATAATTGATACGGATACATAAGGAACGTGTTCGCGCCGTTGCTGGAGAGATTGCCCCAGCTTGCCAGCGGGAGCGGTAGCCCCAAGCCGATATAGCTAAGGAATGCTTCCGCGAATATCGCGCCCGGCACAGCAAACGCCAAACTAGTAATAATAGGGCTCATGGCATTCGGCACAAGGTGTTTAACGATAATCCAAAGCCGCCCCGTACCCAAGGTACGGCTTGCCATGACAAATTCCATTTCTTTAAGCTGTAGTACCTGTCCACGGAATAGCCGCGCCATACCTATCCAACCCGTGGCGGACAGAGCAATGATAATCGGCATAAGCCCGGGTTTCATTATGAGCATGAGTAGCGTAATCCAGAGCATTTGCGGTACGGCGGCGATGAGTTCGCATATACGCATCATAACGAGGTCTGTTTTACCGCCGATAAAGCCCGATATACCGCCATAGAGAATGCCCACTGTCGCGTTAATGAAAGTCGCGACAACGCCAATGAATAGGCTTACGCGTGCGCCCTCCCAACAGCGCGTCCACTGGTCACGCCCCAAAACGTCCGTGCCGAACCAGTGTTCAGCCGACGGCCCCATGTTCGACACCATGTAGTCGTTCTGGTCATATGTATAGGGGCTTAAAATCGGCGCGAAGATGGCGAAAAGGATAATGAGCACGAGCAACACCGCGCCACCCATGGCGATTTTGTTCTT
The DNA here is from genome assembly GCA_964583165.1 of uncultured Defluviitaleaceae bacterium. Taxonomy (GTDB): domain Bacteria; phylum Bacillota; class Clostridia; order Lachnospirales; family WRAX01; genus CAZOVK01. The sequence goes on from CAZOVK010000013.1 coordinate 27,291, forward strand.
CTTGAAACGCCGCCATGCGTCCTTCCAGTACGATAACGAAGGGCGTTTGAGGGCTTCGGCTTCGCCCGTCACGCGTTCGGCGGGCGAAAACAGCGCGGCTTCGGGCGCGGTCTTGTATTTTAACACTTTCTCCACGTCCTCACCCCGCAATCCTGATTCTTGGGTCAACTATACCATAAAGGATGTCAACCACGAAGTACATAAACACTGTTATGAACGAGAACATGATAGTTAAACCCATTATAATCATGTAATCGCGGCCCTGAATCGCCAGAATCATCTCTTGCCCAATCCCCGGGATAAGGAAAATCTTCTCGATAACGAAGTTACCCGTCAGTACGCCCGCAAGCATAGGGCCGAAAGACGTGACGAGCGGCAACATGGAGTTGCGGAGTGTGTGGCTTGTGATGATTTCGGGCTGAGAAAGCCCCTTGCTTTTCGCTGTCAGTATGTAGTCTTGGTTCATAACGTCCAGCATACTGGAGCGGAGCATACGCGCGTAGTAGGCTATGTTTTGCATGGCGGCGGCGGCAATCGGGAGCACGAGGAATTGCCAGTTTTTGAAGCCCATAACAGGGAAGAGCTTCAACTCAACCGCGAAAAGCCGTTGCATGAGCGAACCGAAAACGAAACTAGGTATTGAAACACCGAGAATCGCAATGACGATAACGAGATAGTCAAACGTCTTGCCGTTTTTTATCGCGGCCGTCGCGCCGAAGATGATACCGATTAGCGCGCCGACGCATACGCCGCCCAAGCCTACCATAGCGGAAACGGGCATTGTGTTTTTAACTATATCCACAACCGAACGCCCCGCAAACTTCATGCTCATGCCGAAGTCACCGCGCAGAATCTGCCCCATGTAGATGAGGTAACGCTCAAACACGGGCTTATCCAGCCCGTACTTCTGGTTCAGCGCGTCACGCACGGCTTGCGGCGCGTCACGCTCGAGCGCGAACGGGTCGCCGGGGATAAGATTCATCAAAAAGAATGTGACTGTTGCTATCAAGAACAACGTCAAAATCATAGACAGAAAACGCTTTAACACATATCGGGCCATGTGAACCCCCTTTAATTACCAATCAGTAATTACCAAGTGCAGTCTTTTCTTGCCGTGTCAATCGCTTCACGCAGTGCCGCCATGCCGCCTGTTATACCCGCGGGGTGTTTGAAAATGGCACTGCTCATTACCATTACGTCAATGTCTTCTTGTGCTAACTCTGTGAGGTTATCCATGCGCAAACCGCCGTCAACGGCTAATTCGCATGTGGGGTTGCAGTCATTGATAAGCTTTCTTGCGCGGCGCAGTAGGTTAATGGCGCTCTTACGATAGAGCCAGTCTTCGTCATTCTTGCCAACGCCATGCGTGACAACATGCAGGCGGTTTATGTAGTAAATACTCTCCTCAACGAATGACAGCGGCGTGAAACAGCCGATTGTCAGACCGAATTTCATGTCATAGTCCATGCAATACTTCATCAAATACGCGAGCGGCGCGCCGATGAAGTGTTCGGCGGGCAGAATCAGCATGTCACAACCCGCCTTTGCGATTTTATCGACAAAAAGCTTGTCACAATCGCGGAAATAGGCGTGGCATTCAATGGGCTTATCAGTGTAAGGGCGAATGCCCTCGATAATCTGATGCCCACCCATGATTTGTAGGTTCTTTAAGTCGTGCATGTCGGCCGCGTCAGAATGAATATAGTCCGCGCCCGCATCAGACACCTCTTTGACCAAGTCGGCAATGTGACCGTAGTCAACATGCGCCAGCCCCGCCGCAATCTTCAATCGTTTCATATGTACCAGTCCTCCTTGAACAGTTATACGAAAATGTATCTGGTAATAAATTATCATAATGATAAATTATTGTCAATAGGTTTTGGATGAATTATATAAGAAAATTGTTCTAACCAAAAATTCTTTGACAGTATGCACTATAGAATATATGCCTAGGTGAATAAATAAATTTCATATTGACAATAAATTATCAGCGTGTTAATATCAGAAAAAACGCATGGGGGGATTTGGAATGAAATACATGACAGCGGAACCGTTCCGCATTAAGATGGTTGAGCCGATTAAAAAGACGACAAAGGCACAGCGGCAGCAGTGGCTTCAAGAAGCCCAATTTAACGCGTTCAGGCTTCGCGCCGAGAATGTCTATGTAGACTGTATTACGGATTCGGGCACAAGTGCCATGAGCCAAGACCAGTGGAGCGCGATGTTCCAAGGCGACGAGAGTTACGCGGGTTGCAAGAGTTTTTATAGGCTTGAAGCGAGCGCGCAGGACGTTTTCGGCATGAAGTACGTTCAGCCCACACACCAAGGGCGCGGCGCAGACTACATCATGGCGAAGATTTACTGCCGCCCCGGTACATACGCAATCGGTAACATGCACTTTGACACTTTCCGCGGCAACGCTGAGATTCTGGGCGCGATACCCGTTGACTTCTGTATAGCAGAGGGGCAGAAGGCCAACAACGAGTATCACCCGTTCAAGGGCAATATCGACTTGAACCTTATGCAACAGCTTATTGACGAGAAGGGCGCGGAGAACATTTGCGTCTGTATCATAACAATTACGTGTAACAACAACGGCGGCCAGCCCGTGTCTATGGAGAACATCAGACAGGTGTCGGAGCTTGCGAAAAAGTACAACATACCTATGGTTATGGACTCGGCGCGTCTTGCCGAAAACGCCTACTTCATCAAAACGCGTGAGCCCGGTTATGCCGACAAGAGCATCAAAGAAATCACACGTGAAATGTTCAGTTATGTTGAAACGGCTACAATGAGCAGTAAAAAAGACGGGCTTGTCAACATGGGTGGCTTGTTCGTAACCAACCGTGAGGACATCTACCGCGCCGCTAACCAGCTTTCGATTGTGCATGAGGGCTTTATTACATACGGCGGCATGAGTGGGCGCGACATGGACGCGCTGGCTGTCGGCTTGCAAGAAGTTGTTGACGAGCAGTACCTTGAATATCGCATCAAACAGGTTGAATATCTGGGCATGAAACTCAAAGAACGTAATGTGCCGTTCATTGAGCCTGTCGGCGGTCATGGTGTGTATGTAGACGGCAAGAAGTTCTTCCCGCATATTCCGCAACATGAATTCCCCGCGCAACGCCTAGTTTGTGCGCTTTATGAAGAAGCGGGTGTGCGTTGTGTAGAACTGGGCGCGTGCGCGTTCGGCAGAAAAGCCCCTGACGGGACACCGATTTGGCCCGAGCTTGAACTCATGCGTATCGGCATAAGCCGCCGCGTCTACACCAATTCACACCTCGATGTAATCGCAAACGCTTTGGGTGACATCTATGAGAACAGAAACGCATACCAAGGCATGAAGTTGGTTTACGAAGGCCCGATAACATCACTAAGACACTTTACAGCGGGCTTCGAGCTGTTGTAAAATAAGGGACGATATGTTTAATAAAGAGAATCTTATCGACATGATAAGAATGTTATACCAGACAATGGGTTCTGATACAGAGATTATATTGTCAGACACAAAGAGCATTCTGTATGTCGAGAACGCGCTAGACCCAAAGCACCAAATAGACGCGCCACTACCCGACCGTGAGCGTTATTTTCTCACGAACCCGCCTGAAACAGCGGCGGCATATGTCGCGAACTACCGTTCGGTGATGTATGGGCATAACCGCATACGCTCATCAACCCTGTTTGTGCGTGACGAAAACGGGCAGATTCAGTATATGCTCTCCATAAACACTTGCGTTGACCCGCTCGTGTCTATGGCGCATAAGCTGGAGCTCATGATTAACGGAGAAACAGGAACGGTGAAGTTACCGCCTGCGCCTAAGCCACCCGAAGAGGATATACAGAAGGTTGAAACGAGTGTCGCGGAGATTATAAACGGCGTGATTGAAGAGGGTTTGCAACGATTCAACACGACGGCGACGCGGCTCACGACAAAAGAGAAGCAAAGTATCATGCGTGAACTGGATAAGCGCGGTGTTTTCGTTATGAAAGGCGCTGTGACCGAGGTTGCGAAGGCGCTTTCGGCGAGTGAGGTTACGATTTATAGGTATTTGAAGCAGTTGCAGTAAGTAAACCATTTCGGCGACAAAGGTGATAACATGATTGATAATGGCTATATCGAAAATATCCTCAAACAAAACGGCTACAGCGTGGCTTCTGTCGGCGCTATTAACGGCGGCTCTAACCATTATGTGTTTGACGTGCGTTTTACTGACGGTTCGTCGGCGATTGCGAAACTGCCGCGCGTCCGCGTGACGGAAGAACGTTTCGCGTCCGCACATTTAGACACCCTTTTTGGCGGGCGGCTCTCGATTGAGCGCGAGCGTTTTATTTTCGATTTAGTCAGAGAACAGGGGCAATTGCCCGCGCCGCGTGTGTTCGGCTGTATAGACACAGACGGGGGAAAGATGCTTCTGATTGAGAAGATGAGTGGGTTTGGCGTTCCCGCATTTATGCGCATAAAAGGTCATAGTCGCGAATCTTTTTTGAGTGTTATCAGAAACCTTGCGCGTGATTACGCGAAGTTGCATAAGAATATTCGTTATGAAGCGTTTGGCGATATTCAACCCGAGGGCTTAGAGCCTGTGGGGTTAACGAATTTCGCCGACCGCTTTCTGCCAATAACGAATATGCGGATTGACAAGGCTGTTGTCAAGGGCATGTTCACGCCTGTTGAAGAAAACGGAGTCCACACGTTTTTTAAGGCTCGGTTTGAACAGTATCGTGACGATTTGCAGATTGCCAATTGCGGCTCGACTATCAACTTTACGGATATGCACGGCGACAACTTCTATGTATCGGATGAGGGCGTGCCGACAGGTTATTTCGACCTTGAATCAAGTCAAGCCGCGCCGGCGTGGTTGGATTATTACTCGTTTAGGTTCTTCCTGTTTAACTTCTATGACGAAGATACGTTCAACCGCGCAAATGATGCGTTTTTTGAAGCCTACATAAGAAACGGCGGGGTGTTCTATCCCAAAACGGAGCGCGACAACGAGATTATCGACTTCTTGGCGGCCTGTCGCTTGTTAGAAATCAGCCAGAGCTATTGGGCATATGTTGACGGCTTGCGCGATACGTGGGGCGAGCGAATAAAGGCTTTGTTGTTTCGGTATATGAACACAGGGCGAGTTGATTATACAGCGTTGGCGGCGATATTCAGAGAGCGTGACGGTCAACCCGAACACCCGAATCAATAGCTTTACAACGTGCCCGAAAAATGCTATAATAACCTTGATTCTACATAAAGGAGATTATACGCATGAAACATGTTAAAACCCTTAACGCGGCGACGTTGAACAAAGACAGCAAGAAGACAATCGGCTGTGGCGAATGCCAGACTTCCTGCCAGAGCGCTTGCAAGACTAGCTGCACTGTCGCAAACCAAAGCTGCGAAAGAAAATAATGAATTAGGCGTGAGTCAATCACGCCTTTGTTTTGCTATTACGGAGGTTTTATGATACATAGATTTACGCAAAACGGTGTGTTTGTGGTTTTGGATGTGTACAGCGGGGCCGTGCATGTTGTGGACAGACCGTTTTATGAAATGGTTGAAGATTTCGGGCTGTTAGGGCTTGACGGCGCGATTAAAAAATTTGGCAGAATATATGCACAAGAAACGATAACAGATTGTTATGCAGATTTTGAGGAACTCAAAGACCGCGGCGAACTCTTTGCGTTCGATGACACGCCGAGTGTTATTCCGATTTTGGAGGCAAGGGAGCCTGTTGTGAAGGCGCTGTGCCTGCATGTCGCGCATGACTGCAACTTGAAGTGTCGCTATTGCTTCGCCGAAGAGGGCGAGTATGGCGGGGCGCGGGAACTTATGAGCCTTGAAGTAGGCAAGGCCGCGCTGGACTTTCTCATTGCTAGAAGTGGGAAGCGCCGTAACCTAGAGGTTGACTTTTTCGGCGGCGAACCGCTTATGAATTTTGAAGTCGTCAAGCAGGTGGTAGAGTATGGGCGCGAGTTGGAGCAGTTACATAATAAGGTGTTCCGCTTCACGATAACGACAAACGGCATACTGCTTAATGACGCGAACATGAGGTTTATTAACGAGCATATGCACAATGTTGTGTTGAGCCTTGACGGGCGGCGCGAGGTCAACGACCGTATGCGCCCGACGGCGAGTGGTAGCGGGAGTTACGATATAGTAATGTCGAAGTTTCAAAAGCTTGCCGATTCACGCAATCAGCAAAATTACTATATTCGCGGCACATTCACTCGCCATAATCTAGACTTTTCGGCTGATGTGTTGCATATGGCTGATTCGGGCTTTGAGCAAGTGTCGGTTGAACCCGTTGTAGGTGAGGGCGAATATGCGATAACAGAAAACGATTTGCCCGCCATTTGCGCGGAGTATGAGAAACTCACAACAGAGATGGCACGCCGTCGCAATGTGGGCGAGGGAGATTTTAACTTCTTCCACTTCAATGTTGACTTGACGGGTGGCCCGTGTATCGCGAAGCGTGTGACCGGTTGCGGCGCGGGCACTGAATACCTTGCTGTCGCGCCTGACGGTACTTTATACCCCTGCCACCAGTTTGTCGGGAATGCCGATTATGTTCTGGGTAGTGTTTCGGGTGGCGTGAACAACGCCGCGCGGGTTAATGAGTTCGCTGGTTGCAGTGTTTACACGAAACCCGCCTGCCAAAACTGCTGGTGTAAGTTCTATTGCAGTGGTGGGTGCGCGGCGAACGGTTTCCATACCAGCGGTGATATTAACGGCGTGAATCATATAGCCTGTGAGTTACAGAAGAAGCGCACGGAATGCGCCATAATTCTGAAAGCGTTAGCGCAATAGTGAACAAAAACCCCTGATTATATAATCGGGGGTTTTTATTCGCGTTCAAGGTTAGCAAACCGCGTGTATTGGTTCAGATACCTTAGTTCAACCGTGCCCGTCGGGCCGTTACGCTGTTTGGCTATTATGACCTCTGCTATGCCATGCTTGTCCGACTCGGGGTGGTAGTATTCGTCGCGGTAGATAAAAGCGACGATGTCCGCGTCTTGCTCGATTGCGCCCGATTCGCGGAGGTCAGAGAGAATGGGGCGGTGGTCAGAGCGTTGTTCGCAGGCGCGGGATAGCTGGGACATGAGAAGGACAGGCGCTTGCATTTCACGCGCAACAGCTTTCAGTGAGCGTGAAATCTCCGATACCTCTTGTTGGCGCGATTCAGGGCGGCCGGAGCCACTCATCAGCTGGAGGTAGTCAATGATAATCAGCCCAAGCCCCTTTTCGAGTTTCAAGCGGCGGCATTTCGCGCGAAGTTCGTTCACGGTTATGCCGGGAGTGTCGTCTATATAGATGGGCGCGTCAGCCACGAGCGCCACTGTGTCGAACATCTTACCCCAGTCGTCATCAGAAAGTTCGCCCGTTCGCATACGCTGTGAGTCAACCATACTTTCAGACGAGAGCATACGCGACACAATCTGCTCTTTGTTCATTTCCAGCGAGAATATAGCCGTGGGGACTTTGTCATGAAACGCCGCGTGACAGGCGATATTAAGCCCCAGAGCGGTCTTACCCATTGACGGGCGAGCCGCCAACAGAATCAAATCGGACGGTTGAAGCCCTGTTGTTTTCTCGTCAAAGTCCGTAAAGCCTGTTCGTACGCCCGTTACGCGCTCTTTTGAGTTGAATGCCTCTTCAACGCGCCGAAGGCTTTCATAGATGACCTCGTTGAAAACAGCGAAACCCGTTGTGTTGCGGTTAGAAAGCACGTCAAACACGCGTTTCTCGGCAAACTCGGCGGCGGCGTCAACGCTGACGGTTGTGTCATAACACTGGTTCACAATCTCGCTACCTGCCGAAATCAATCGGCGCATGACCGAGCGGTCGGCCACGATTTTCGAGTAATGTCGTATGTTCACGCCGGTTGAAACAATGCCGGAGAGATTCACGAGGGCATCCATGCCGCCGGCTTGGTCGAATACACCTGTGACTTCGAGCGTGTTTTTGAGCGTGATTAGGTCAATGCGGATGTTCTTTGAGAATAACTCTAAGATACCCGCGTAAATAAGCCGTAAGTCCGCGCGGTAGAAGTCGTCGGGTTTGACGAGCTCAAACGCGGTCGAAACGGCGTTATTGTCGAACAGTATTGAAGAGATTATCGCGGCTTCCGCGTCTGCGTCATGCGGCAGAACGCGCGGAGCGGGTGCGGGGCGCGGCTGTTGTTCGTCCATACGCGCCTGTTATTCTGAAACGACTTCAACAGAAGCCTTCGCTACCGTTTCATGGGGCAGGCGGACTTCTACGGTGACGGTTCCCGGGTGTTTAATCGCTTCTGTTAGGTTAATCTTCTTTCTGTCAATACTGATGCCCATAGATTCAAGCGCCGCGGCTATCTCTTTAGCTGTGACAGAACCGAAAAACTTGCCTTGTTCGCCTGTTTTCACCTTGATGACAACGGGCGTGGCTTCGATTTTCTCTTTCATCGCCTTCGCTTCGGCGATTTGGGCTAGGCGACGGGCTTCTTCGGCCTTCTGCTTCGCCGCAAGCTTGTCAAGGTTAGCCTTTGAAGCCTCAATCGCGACATTGCGCGGGAAAAGAAAGTTTACGGCGTAACCGTCTGAAACCTCAATAATCTGACCCTTTTTGCCTGTGCCTTTTACGTCTTCCAACAAAATTACTTTCATAAAACACCTCTATTCAACCAACATATATTTCTTTACTGTTGCCCTGACCAAATCCATACAGTCTGCCATGTCCATATTCGTGAGCTGTGCGCCCGCGACGGTCTGATGACCGCCGCCGCCCAGTGTTTCCATAATGCGCTGGACATTGACTTCGCCAAGGCTTCGTGCGCTCACGTTGATGTAATTGGGCACGCGGCAGAGCACAAAACTCGCCTTCACACCCTCAACCGACAACAATTCGTCAGCGGCTTGAGCGGCGACAAGAATGGGGTTCGCGGCCTGCGTCGTTACAATCGAAAACGCCATGTTCATATCATAAACGGCATTACTCACCGTGTCAATACGTGCCCGGAAGCACTCGATATCGGTCTGAAACATCATTCTTACACGAACAGAATCCGCGCCCATGCGTTGGAGGTATGCCGCCGAATCAAAAGTCCTCGCGCTTGCCTTGCTTGTGAAATTCTTCGTGTCCAACGTGATGCCCGCCAGTAGCGCGTCGGCTTCAACAGGCAGAAGTGACACCTCACGCTTTAAGTACCTAAGCATCTCAGAAATCAATTCGCTTGTTGACGACGCGTAGGGTTCATGGTAGATGAGCACGGTATTATCCATAAACTCGGCGCTCTTTCTGTGGTGGTCAATGACGACAACCTTTTTCGCAAGCGGTAGTGTGAGTAACTCCCCACCATCCAGTGTACTCGGCCTGTGCGCGTCAACAACGACAATGAGAGTCTGGTCAGAGATACGTGTTGCCGCGTTTACCCTATCAATGAACACGCCGCGGTAATCATCCTCCGCGCAGAGCCGCTTGTACAGCAACTCAATCGCGCTCGTGACCTCGCTCAACACGATATGGCACGGTACGCCGATGTTACCCGCCATCTTATAAACGCCGACAGCCGCGCCCAAGCAGTCTAAATCCATGTTTCTGTGACCGATTATGATTATATTCTTTGCTTCGGTAATCAGTTCTTCAAACGCCGCCGCCTTTATCCGCGCGCGGACGCGGTTTCTTAGCGCGACTTCTTTAGTGTTCCCGCCGAAGAAGTGGAATTTTTCCCTATCCTTGACGAGCACTTGGTCACCGCCGCGCCAAAGCGCCAAATCAATGGCGGCACGGGCGAAACCCATGTTTTCGGCGATATGTTCCCCACCGACACCTATACCAATCGACAGTGTGACAGAAATCTTATTGCCGACATCAATCTCGCGTATTTGTTGGAGAATCTCAAACTTGCGCTCCAATAACCCCGCCAAACTGCTCCCGGGCAATATAAATAAAAAGCGGTCTTTCTCATATTTACGGATAATCCCGTGTGCGTTCTGCGCGAACAGGTTCAGCCGCCTGTCAATCATAGCGATTAAGAGCGGGCGGCTCGATTCGTCAGTGTCTTCGACAACCTCATCATAATTATCAACCACAATGAGCCCAACAAGCGTTTTTTCAATGTCGTCATTCACATGCTCGGCGTCCGCGACGAAGTATATTATAATTCGCCCCGCGCCGAAGTCTTTGACGTGAAGATTATAGAAAACACCCGACAAAGACACGCTCTGACTGTTTTTAGACGCGTCGAAATTGGGCACTAAGTCTGTCACAACCAGCGGCTTGTTTTGCTTTATCGCCGAAAGCTGTTCAGAAACATAGACAATACGCCCGTTCTCTGCCATAATGAACGGAAATGGCAACGCGTGTTCATAAAGCGGCGCGTCAGCGAGCATTTGTTCAGAAAGCGGCCTATTCAGCGCCTGTGCCTGTGATTGATTCTTGATGCTGTTGCGGAGCCACGACAACATAAAAACACCCTCTATATCGGAGAATCGAATCTATAGTTTACGCAATTAGCCCACGATTTTGACATTCGTTTCTAAAAACGACTCTGCCTCTTCGCGGCTCAAGTTTTGCGCTAAGATGATTTCACTTATTATAATCTGTTTAGCCGTGGTTAAAAGTTTCTTTTCTGCGCTGGACAGCCCGCGCCGACGCTCTCGAATCTTCAGATTCCGAAATACAAGACAAACTGCCGAAAGGTTGCCTGATTTAATCAAATCCATGTGTTCCTGATAACGCGCCGACCAGTTATCAGCCATCGGTAATTCCTGGTCTTGCGAAGACGTTAGCGCCTCTGCAATCAAATCAGCTGTCATACATGGTCTTAAACCCAATTTCTCAGCGCTGTCTACGGACAACATAATCGTGAGATTGACCAACTGAATCTTTAGCACATAATATTGTTGTGTTAAACCGTCTACTGTCTTTTCTGTCAAACTCTCAATTATGCCCGCACCGTACAACGGGTACACCACTCTGTCGCCTATCGAATACACGCCAACCCTCGCCCGAACAAATATCGCCTATTACATGGATTATACCAGAAAATTACAGAAAAATCAATGAGAAATAATATACTGATAATCATAGAAAATGCGGCGCCGTTTTGAACGGATACCGGATGAAGTGCTTTAATTATCGTAACATCTGTTCGTATTCTTCACGTGGCACGAGCCTGCCACCTGTTGCCCAGACTATATGCACGGCATTATCAATATTGGGAGATAGGGTAGGGGAGTTTATATAACTCTTGCCTTCATTAGAGGCGAACAATTCACGCAATGGGGCAAAACCCGCACATGCAGAGGGTTCAATAAGCCGATTTTCGCTTTGATAGAGCATACGCAAATAAGGGTTCAAGTCTGCGTCGGGCAGTGTTGCCTCGCCCGACAACATGTGTTCCATAACCTTTCCTGCGATAAGGCTGACGCGCGACACAGCCAGACCGTCAGCGGCCGTTTTGCCCGAAAGCCCTATGTCGTGAACACTGACATTGTGGTGTTCACCCGTAATCAGCCCAACGAGCATACATGGCGCGGTTGTGGGCTCGGAGAAGAACACATGAACATGTTCGCCGAAAACCGTTTTAAGCCCGTAAGCAATACCCGCGGGTGCGCCGCCCACGCCACACGGTATGTAAACGAAAAGCGGGCGGGTTTCTTCTATTATAATGCCCTGTTGGTCAAACTGTTCTTTGAGCCGCCGAGCCGCCACGGCATAACCGTAGAAAAGCTTGTATGAGTTTTCGTCGTCTACGAAATATCCGTGTGGGTCACTCGCGGCGGCATTACGCCCGTTCACGACGGCTACACTATATTCAGCGTCATACTCCTTGACCGTAACGCCGTTTTCGCGCAGTAACGCCTTCTTCCAAGCTTTCGCGTCAGCCGACATATGCACAGTCACAGTAAAGCCTAGTTTTGCGCTGATAATGCCGATACTAAGCCCCAAATTGCCTGTTGAGCCAACATGAACCTTGTGTTTAGAAAACAGTTGCCGCGCGTCGTCATTCGCCAAGCGTGTGTAGTCGTCAGCGATTGTGAGTATGCCCGCTTCGAGCGCGATTTCTTCAGCTAAACAAAGAATCTCGTATATACCGCCGCGAGCCTTGACTGAACCCGCGATAGGCAAATCTGAATCTAACTTCAAGAAAACTTGCCCTTTGATTTCGACCCCTAAGTTTTCTTCCATCACGTGTTTCATCTGGGGTATCTCAACGAGTGGCGACTCAATCAAGCCGCCCGCTTCCGCCGTTTCGGGGAAAAGCTTGGCGATAAGCGGCGCAAAACGCAACAACCGCGCCTCCGCGTCATCAATACCCGCGATACTCACCAATTCACATTCACAGCCCGCGTTCAGCTTGGGGTTCACCCACAGTAGCGGCTCTTCACTCGCCATGCGCTCTAAATACGGATTCGATTTTATATCAATCTTCATATGCCCACCTCATTTTGATTATAGAGCCGTCTTCTGAAGCTGTCAATATCTAGGCATTTTACGCCTTGTCTATCATAAAATCAAGTATGGACAGGGGGTATCTTATGATTAAGAAGAAAAGCATAGTCACGGGCGCGTTGATTTTGACGGCGGCGAACCTCATAACGCGCGTTTGCGGCTTTGCGTATCGGATTTTTATGTCAAACGCGATTGGCGCGGAGGGCATGGGGTTGTATCAGCTTATCATGCCGATTTATGGGCTTGCGTGGAGCATCGCTTGTGCGGGTTTCACAACAACGATTTCTAAGCTGGTCGCGGCAGAGAATGCGCGTGGGGAGTATGGCAACATG
>CAZOVK010000014.1:0-38080 GCA_964583165.1 uncultured Defluviitaleaceae bacterium
GCTAGTGTTTTACCGAGTAGGCGCTCCACGCGCACAATGGCGGGCGCGTTTGAAGCGGCTGACACAAAGGATTACATAAGATTTTCGGATGTGGCGGGCAATGCGGAGGCCAAAGAGTCCGTGTCGGATATTGTTGACTTCATCAAGAACCCCGAAAAGTTCGCAGTATATGGCGCAAGGCTCCCACGTGGGATTATGCTTCACGGCGCACCCGGCACTGGAAAGACCTTGCTAGCCAAGGCGATTGCGGGCGAGGCGGGTGTAAGTTTCTTTGCGACAAGCGGCTCTGATTTCGTTCAGATGTATGTAGGGGTTGGGGCGTTGCGCGTGCGTGAGTTGTTCAAAAAGGCGCGTGAGGCCGAAAAAGCCGTCATTTTTATCGACGAGATTGACGCAATCGGCAAGCGGCGCGGGTTGAGCCAGTCCGGCGGCAGTGACGAGCGTGACCAAACGCTAAACGCACTGTTGACCGAGATGAGTGGCTTTTCTGACCGTGACGGGATTGTGGTTATCGCCGCAACCAATCGTTTAGACGTTCTCGACGAGGCGTTATTGCGCCCGGGGCGTTTTGACAGGCAGGTTGAGATTGCTATGCCCGATTGTAAGAGCCGTGAAGCGATTTTACGTTTACACGCGAAAAACAAACCGTTGTCTGATGAGATTTCGCTTGAACAACTCGCGGCGCAAACGATATATTTTTCGGGCGCAAATCTTGAGAAATTGCTCAACGAAGCCGCCATACTTGCGGCGAAAAACGAAACCGAGCTGATTCTACCCACTCATATCGATGAAGCCTTCAATACCATTCTCGCGGGCAAGAACAAGCAAAACCGCGTCAATGACGCGACGGCGAAGAATATCACAGCCGTTCACGAAACGGGGCACGCGATTATATCGCTTGCGCTTCAGCCTGACAATCGCATCGCGCGGCTTACGATTCTGCCCGGCGTTGGTGGCACGGGTGGTTATTGCTTGAGTATCCCACCGGAAAAACTCTTCCAATCTAAGTTGGAGTTACGCGCTCAGCTTATGGTTCTTTTGGCGGGGCGTGCGGCAGAAGAAACCGTTTTTGGCGCAGACAACGTGACGACAGGCGCGGCGAATGACCTCGCGAAAGCCAGCAATCTCGCGCGCGAATACATAACCAAGTTTGGGCTGGGTAATGCTCTGTACATGGACGGTTCAAGCGGCGCGACAGCCGATAAATGCGAAAACTTGTTGCAGGAGCTTTACACTGAAACAAAAGAGCTTATTAAGGCGCATTCTGAGCGATTTAACCGCGTTGTGACCTTGCTTTTGGAACGCGAAACCCTCACACATGAAGATTTAATTGCATAGTATTTGCATGGACGCTCAAACCGCGTCCTTTTTATTTTTCCAGCTTCCAACCATGGTCATTGTGGTAGACCATTAGCTTACTCATGCCACCATCAACGGTGATACTCTCACCCGTAATGAATGCCGCCGCCTCAGAACACAGGAATAATGTCATTTTCGCAATATCGTTCGGAACCCCAACACGCCCCACAGGGTGTTGGTGATTATCAGCGCCGTCAAAGCTTGAATTTGTTGTATCTATCCAGCCCGGCGCGATTGCGTTCACGCGGGCTTTACCCGATAGGCTCACTGCCATCGCATGAGTGAGCGCCGTGATACCACCCTTAGCCGCCGAATAACTTTCGGTGTTCGGCTGTGACTGGAACGCGCGTGTAGAAGATATGTTCACAACCGCCGCCCCCGCTCGAAAATGTGGCGTGAATAACTTCGTGAGATAATAGGGCGCGGCAACCCCTACCTTTTGAACATACAAAAAGTCCTCATACGAACAGCTGTCAATACCACCGCGCGACAGACACGCGTTGTTAATGAGGAAATCTACCCCGCCAAAGTGTTCAATTACGTCAAGCGCGAAATCGTTAAGCGTTTTTTCATCCGCAATGTCGCCCATATAGAAGAAATCACACTCGGGCGACAGCGCCACCTTGTCAATCACTGCCACCCTCGCGCCCACCTCACGAAAAGCGCGGACAATCTCCTTGCCGATGCCATTAGAGCCGCCCGTAACAACCGCGGTCTTCCCCATAAAATCAAACATTCACCCCACCTGCCGCTTAGAAAGTATTATCGTAATCTTCGTCCCCTTGCCCGCTTCACTCGTTAGGTCAATCTTGCCGTCATGGTATTCGACAATGTGTTTAACAATCGACAAACCCAGCCCCGTGCCGCCCGTCTTCTTTGAGCGCGATTTGTCAACGCGGTAGAAGCGCTCAAACACGCGTGGGATATGCTCATTACCTATGCCAATGCCTGTGTCGGCGACAGCCACGCGCAATAGGTTATTGTCCTGTTGGATACTGATTGTCACATCACCGCCGGGCTTGTTGTATTTTATCCCATTGTCAACAAGATTGAACAACATTTCGTCCATCATGCTTGTGTCCGCGTAACATGTGCCCTCGCCTTTGAGGCTGACGGTCACCCCACGCTCCTCGGCCGCGATTGAGAGCCGCTCAATGACATCACGTGCCACCGTGTGAACGTCCACATTTCCAAACTCATGGTGACCGCCCCGCTCATCCAGTTCACTCAACTTGATAATGTCGTCAATGAGCGCAAGCAGGCGCGACGCTTCATCTTTGATGCGCCCCGCGAATTGCGCCGAATCTTCTGGCTTGACCAGCCCGTTGTTTATCATCTCGGCGTAACCGCTGATAACAGTCAGCGGCGTTTTCAACTCATGTGACACATTCGCCGTAAACTCGCGCCTGATATTCTCGGCGCGGTTTTTCTCCGTAACATCCAGAAATAGTAACATAGCCCCGCTGTTTTCAACAGGGCTCGCAAGCACTTGATAGTTGCGCCCACTGATTTCACTTAAACAATTACTCGGAACACCGCTTTTGACGGTCTTTACAAGCTCCTTTATGCCCACATTGCGCGTCAGTTCAACGAGATTCCTGCCTATAAAACTGTCGTCACGCGAAAAAATCGCGAGTGCGCCGCGATTGGCCGACAGTATGCGCCCCTTTTCATCCAGAAGCACGAACCCCTCGGGCATATTCTCGATTATCGTTTCAATCGTGCGCGTTTTCTGCGAAATATCGTCCAGTTGGCGCGACAATAAAAGGCGTTGTTCATTTATCTGTTTAATAAACGGCTCCAGTTCATTATAGACATCACCGCTGTTTTCCTCCGACAACGCACGTTTAATCGGCTTCAATAAATCACCTGTTAAGCGGTTCGCGCTCTTGATACATGTATGCGCAATCAGCCCCAACACTAAAGTCACCAGCACAACACCACTGAACGCCCCGAACTCCTCATTGCCGCTGACATAAAACACGGCAGCCGTAAAAGCCGCCGTCAGAATAACCGACACGAACGCGAGTTGAGCAAGCGACAGCAAAATCCTGTTTTTCACGTTTTACCCCTATTTTATCTCTAGTTTATATCCAATACCGCGCACGGTTTCTATCATGGCGGCCGCTTCGCCGAGCTTCTGGCGCAGGGTCTTGATATGCATATCAATCGTACGCGTTTCGCCCTCGAAGTCAAACCCCCAGACTTGCGTGATGAGTTTGTCCCGCGACATCACAAGCCCCTTGTTCTGTATCAGACATTCGAGCAGTTCAAATTCTTTAAGCGTCAGGCTCACGGGTATGTCATTTGCCGTCACGATATGCCTGTCAGTGTCCAGCGTAATCGCACCTGCGGTCAAAACATGGGTGAAGCTCTCGTTACCCGCGCGGCGAAGTACCGCTTTGACGCGCGAAATCAGTTCCATAACGCCGAACGGCTTCGTTACATAATCGTCCGCGCCCACATCGAGTGCCTTGACCTTGTCAAACTCTGAGGACTTCGCCGTCAGCATGATGACCGGCAGACGCTCCATGTCAGGATTACTCCGAATCTCCCGTAGAACATCCACGCCGTCCTCATCGGGCAACATTATGTCCAGCAATATCAAGTCCACGTCACTCTCCTCCAGCGCGTTCCAAAACGCCGCCTTCTGGTCGAAACCCCGTGCCGCATATCCCGCCGATTTCAGAGCATAAACCACTAACTCGCGTATATTCTCGTCGTCCTCATAAACAAAAATGCTCTGCATCACATCACCTTATTGTCCTTATGGACGCCTGTTATCGAAAATTCTACCCATTCGGCTATATTCACGGCATGGTCGCCGATACGCTCAAAATACTTGGCAATCATGAGCAGGTCAACGGCCTGTTCGCCGTTCTCCGCGTCCTTGCGTATAGCTTCTATCAACTCGTTCTTCACATCGTCAAACAAATCGTCAACCACGTCGTCATACGCCATGACGGCCTTCGCGAGCGCAACATCCTTGCGCACGAACGCCTCAATCGCGTCAGTCACCATCTTTACGGTAGCCGCCGCCATTTGCGGTATATGCTCAATCTTTTTGATATACTTTACATTCGCCAACTGAATACTGATGTCCGAAATATCCGCGGCTTGGTCACCAATACGCTCCATGTCCGTTATCATTTTGAGCGCGGAAGAAATCAGGCGCAAATCCCGCGCGACAGGCTGTTGTTGAAGTAGGAGTTTTAAGCAAAGGCTCTCAATCTCCTTTTCTATCGCGTCAACTTCCTTGTCCATCTGAATCGCGCGAATCGCCGTGTCTACGTTCTGGTTTGTAAGCGCGTCAATGGCCGTTTCTATCGCTCCCTCAATGAGCCCGCCCATTTCTATAAGAAGATTGTTCAGTGTGTGCAATTGTTCCTCGAATTTAAGCCGCATCATCCAAACCTCCCCGTGATGTAGTCCTCTGTGCGCTTGTCCACAGGCATTGAAAACAGTTTGTCGGTTTCGCTGAACTCGATGACCTCACCGAGTAGGAAGAACGCTGTGTAGTCAGATATGCGCGTCGCCTGTTGCATGTTGTGTGTCACAATAATGATTGTGTATTGCGATTTCAATGTTTCTACCAAGTCTTCGATTTTGTTTGTTGAAATCGGGTCAAGCGCCGATGTCGGCTCGTCCATGAGTAACACCTCGGGTTTAACAGCCAACGCACGCGCTATGCACAAACGCTGTTGTTGCCCGCCCGAAAGCCCCAGTGCTGACTTCTTGAGCCTGTCCTTGACTTCATCCCAAATCGCCGCGTCACGTAATGAGCGCTCCACAATTTCGTCAAGCTCCGCCCTTGACCGTATGCCGTGTGTGCGCGGCCCGAACGCGATATTATCATAGATACTCATTGGGAACGGGTTCGGTTTCTGAAACACCATACCCACTCGCTTACGTAAAAGGTTCGTGTCAATGCCCGCATAGATGTTCATACCGTCTATGAGAATCTCACCCTCAATGCGGCAACCCTCAACGAGGTCATTCATACGGTTCAGCGTCTTCAAAAGCGTACTCTTGCCACAACCCGAGGGGCCAATAAAAGCCGTGACGAGGTTCGGTCTTATCTCCATGTCCACATCTTTGAGCGCCTTAAAATCATTATACCACAAATTCAGTTTTCTGATGTCTATTTTTCCCATATTTTACCCCTTGGAAAGCCGTCTGGCAACGAACGCCGACAGCGCGTTAATGCCCACAACCATAACGAGCAGAACAACGGCTGTTGCGTAGGCTTGGTTCGTGTAAAAGCCCTCACTGGAAAGCGCGTACATGTGAATGGCGAGTGTTCGCGCAGATTGTTGAAAGAAAAACTCACCCGTAGCGGTGTTATAGACTTGCGGGATTTGCGCGACTGTGCCCGATGTGTAGATAAGCGCGGCTGTTTCACCGACAATACGCCCAATAGCTAGGATTATCCCTGCCAAAATCCCACCTGAGGCTGACGGTAGGATAATCTTAAACACCGTTCGAACACGCCCCGCGCCCAAGCCGAACGAACCCTCCCGATATGTATCGGGCACGGCTTTCAGCGCTTCTTCACTACTGCGCATGATAAGTGGCAGTATCATTATAGCCAACGTCAGCGCGCCCGAGATAATAGAAAACCCCATTTTAAGCTGACCGACAAAAAACAGCCAACCAAACAGGCCATACACAATCGACGGTATGCCCGACAATGTTTCAGCCGTCACGCGCACAACCTTGACCAGTTTATTCCCACGCCGCGCATATTCAACCAGATAAATAGCCGTGAAAATCCCGAGAGGAACGGCGATAATTAAGCTCATCAGCGTCATAATAATCGTCGTGATAAGCGAAGGCAACAGCGACACATTCTCTGTCGTGTATGTCAGCGAAAACAACGACGGCGTTATATACGGCACACCACGCATGAGGATATACGCGATGATAAAAATGAGCGCAAGAAACGTCAGACACGCCGCTGACCATGTGACTAACTCCATCATAATATCAAACGGCTTTTTACTCTTCATTGGTTTTTCCTCCTTTGCAGTAAGGAGAAGATGAGGTTAATCAGCAGAATGAACACAAACAGCACAACGCCTGTCGCGATAAGGGCTTCGCGGTGAAGCCCCGCCGAATAACCCATTTCTGTGACAATATTGGCCGTGAGTGTTCGAATGCCTTTAAGTATACCGGCGGGCATACGCGGTTGGTTGCCCGCGACCATGATAACGGCCATTGTTTCGCCTATAGCGCGACCAATGCCCAACACAACAGCCGCGAGTATGCCCGATTTAGCGGCGGGTAACATGACGAAATAGACAGCGCGGTAATGGCTTGCGCCAAGTGCCAACGCTCCCTCATAATAACTCTGGGGAACGGCCCTTAACGCACTTTCGGAAATGCCTATCACTGTTGGTAATATCATAATACCTAAAAGTATCGAAGCCGTAAATATGCTCGTGCCCGTGCCGCCGAACAGCATTCTAACCAGCGGAACCAGAACGATTATGCCGAAGAAACCGTAGACTACAGACGGAATACCCGCTAGTAGTTCTGTGGCGGGTTTCAGTATCTTGTATGCGGGCTTTGGGCAAACTGTCGCCAAAAAGACCGCTGTCAAAATCCCCGTTGGTACACCCACGATTAACGCCCCGAATGTGATATAGATGCTCCCCAATATCATTGGGAAAATCCCGAACATAGCCGGTTCGTCTGTCGGTGACCATTCGCGCCCCAGCAAAAACTCTACAACACCAATCTTCCCGAAAGCGGGCAGACCACCCGCAAACAGGAAGATTGTGATAAGTAGTACAGCGATTATGCTGGACACGGCTGCTATCAGAAACACTATATGCATGAATTTCTCTCTGAATTTATTCATAACAGCCTCATATGTTAAACCTTACTTGCCGGTTTCGCTCCAGTCAGTGACTTCGCCCGTGAAAATCTGTCTGACTTGTTCTTTTGTCAGGTCAGTGAGGGGGTTGTTAGCCGATACGATAACTGCCACGCCGTCAATAGCGATTTGGGTAGGTGTGAGCTTCTCCTTTTCTGCGTCTTTCAGTTGGCGGCTGCTCATACCGATTTCGCATGTGCCATCAATCGCGCTTTGAATGCCGCCGGTAGAGTCGGTCATCTGAATTTGGATGTCGGCGTTCGGGTTGATAGCTATATAAGCTTGCTTTAAGTCTTCCATTACGGGTGTTACAGACGACGAACCCGCAACCGTTATCTTGCCGCTGGGCTTGTTGCCGTTGTAAGCGGGCGCGTTCTCGTCAACCTTTGAACACTTCTTCGCTACTACGTCCTGACCCTCGGCCGACATGATGAAATCAAGGAAGTCTTTCGCAAGCCCCGTGGCTTCGCCATTTGTCACAACTATGAACGGGCGCGTGATTTTATAAGTGCCGTTCGTGACATTCTCTTCATTGCCGATAACGCCGTCAATAGCGACGGATTTCACGGAGTCATTTAGCGAACCGATTGAGCAATAGCCGATAGCGTCCTTGTCGCCCGATACGGTTGAGAGCATGACGTCTGTTTTGTTGACAACGCTGGTTTCTTTCGTTGTGTAGTCTTTCTTTTTGCCGTCTGCGTCCTTTACTTCAATACCGAATAGTTCAATGAATGCGCCTCGTGTGCCGCTGCCGTCCTCGCGTGATATAACATGAATCTCGCCCTTTAACGCAGACTGTGAAGCCCCGCCCGATGGCGTGGGTGAGCCGCCGCCGTATGAGCCGTTGTTTGACCCGCAAGCCGTTAGTGTTGCCGTGATAACAAACGCCGCGACGAGAAAACTTATTAACTTCTTCATGTCTTATAACCTCCAAGATTTGTTTGACAAGGTTATTATAAGCATGAATTGTAAAGTCTACAACGCGCGGCACGTAAATTAGGGGTAAACCAAAAACTACTAATCTGTCAATTCGGCGGGTTTAGGTGTAGAAATTGTAAAAATCAACTTTGAAGTTATTACAATCATGGGGCCGAACAAGAAGCCCAAAAAGCCGAAAACTTTCAATCCGATAAATATAGAAATCAAAGTCAGAAGCGGATGAACGCCGATTTGAGAGCTTAAAACCTTGGGTTCAAGCAATTGTCTTGTCAGAAAAACACAGCCGTAAACAATCATCAGACCAATTGCGAAGCGATATTCCCCCGCCAACACCGAGATGAGCGCCCACGGCCAGAAAACCGCTCCGCTCCCAAAAACGGGTAATGCGTCAACGAATGCGATTAAAAGCCCTTGAAACATAGAAAACGGCATTTTAAGAATCGTAAGCCCCAGAATACAAACCGAGGCTGTCGCGCTCATTATAATAAGTTGGGCGCGAACATAACCCAACAGTGCCTTGAACATACCCGCTATGACAACATCGGCGGCGCGTTTTGCGCCTGTGGGCAAGATGTTTCTCAGGCTGTTTTTGATTAGCTCCTTATCTTTAATGAAGAAGAACGAGCTAAGGACAATTAAGATAACATTCAACATGAGATTAGGAACAACGCTCATGATACCCGCTCCCGTTTTACCCATGCCCGTTGAGAGAAGCGCTGTCGCCCACTCTTTTATGCTGTTCGTAATGGCCGGTAGGTTTTCTTGTAGATTCTCCGGAAAGACGTTCATTACGTTGTTATACTGACTTTGAAGGCTGGTATAGAGCTCTTGCAGGCGTGCGGTGTATTGGTCTAGTGAGCCTATGAATTGTTGGGCTTGGTTTATGAGAATACCGCCGAGCCACGTACCTAGAAGAACAATCAGCCCGAGAATCAGAACGATAAACAAAAAGCCCAGAATACCGCGACCGATTTTAAGCTTGCGCGAAAAATAGCCAACAGGTCTGTCGGCTATTAGACTAATGATGAAACCTATGAGAAACGGCGAAATGTAGCTGAAAATCACGTTGACAAACAGGTAAACGCCCGCCGTCAACCCTAAAACTATGAGGGTTCTGCGGATGAGAATATCGTTGTCGTAATAGAATTTCTTAATCGTATCCATATAATCATTTCCTAAGTTATTTATTGAATCTTACCCGTTTGTGGGGCAGATGAAACTAGGTTTTTGCCGTAAATTTTGAAATGTTGAGAACAACGCCCATTAGGAACATCAAGAACACAATACTTGTTCCGCCATAACTGATGAATGGTAGCGGTATACCCGTGTTTGGTATCGTATTTGTGACAACAGCCACATTGATGACGACTTGTACGGCTATCATAACCATTGCGCCCGATACAATGAGCGAACCAAAAGTGTCCTGCGCGTTCATGGCAATACGGAAACCCCGCCATACCAAAACGGCGAACAAGAACAGGACGATAACCGCGCCGAAGAAGCCGAGTTCTTCGCAAATAATCGAGAAAATGAAGTCATTGTGCGGTTCCGGCATGAAAATGAGCTTTTGCTTGCTGTTGCCGATACCCAAACCAAACAACCCACCTGATGCGACGGCATAAAGGGATTGAATCGTCTGGAAGCCCTTACCGAGCGGGTCGGAAAATGGGTTCTTCCATGCCGCGTAACGGTCAGATTGATAACCCAAATCGAGAAATTCAAGCGCTGACCAAAGCCCTGCTACACCACTGCCCAATAGTATAACGAAAGGCCAGAAGTATGGGCTTGCGACAAAGACCATGCTAAAGCCTATGCCACATAGGATAATGGCGGTACTTAGGTTTTTGCCCCAAAGAACGAGCAAACACGGCAACGCCACTATCATGATACAACCGAGAATCCCGCGTAGGGACTTCGCCGCGTCCTTCGTACCGCTGATATAGGCCGCAAGGAAGATGACGAGCGCGACTTTAGCGAACTCTGACGGCTGAAACGAGCCGAAAACGGGCACATCAAGCCAGCGGTATGCGCCGTTGACAGGTTCACCCACGAGCCTGACAACAACCAATAAACCGTTTGATATTATGTACATCAGAAACGCGAACACGCGCAGATTGTGGTAGTTAAAAACACTCATAAACAGCATGACAATCGCGCCCACGCCAACCGCCGTCACCTGTTTTTTCAGGAACATGAACATGTCATAGTTGAACCGCGCCGACGTTGCCGACGTGTAGTAACTGGATGAAAAGACCATGACAATTCCGACTAGAATCAACAACACAACAGCCATAAACAGCAACCTGTCAAAACCGCTGACCAAAATGACCTCGCGCGGTTTCGCGTCGGCCGTTTTTCTCGCGGGCAAAGTCGCCACCCCGCGCATAGAATCACCCCTTATAGTTCGTTCACAAACTGTCTGAACAAGTCGCCGCGCTGTTCATAGCTGTCGAACATGTCGAAGCTTGCACATGCGGGCGACAGGAGAACCACATCACCGACGGCGGCGGCGGCACGGCAGATTTCTATTGCCGATTTTAACGAGTTGGCGCGTTCATAGTCTGAAAAACCGTGCGCGTCACAACACTCGGCTATCTGGTCAGAGGTTTCGCCGATTAAGACCAGTTTTTTGACCTTCCCGTGAAAGAGCTTCACCCAGTCTGAAAAGTCACAGCCCTTGTCTTTGCCACCGCCGATTAAAAGAATCCGTTCGCCGATGGCTTCTAACGCCTTAATCGCAGAGTCGGTGTTTGTCGCTTTGCTGTCGTTGAAGTATGTCACGCCATTTAACTCGCGTACAAACTCTATTCTATGCGGCACTGCCTTGAACATGCTTAGAGCTTGCGCGATTTTTTCAATGGGTATGCCAGCGCAAATGCCCATTGCCATTGCGGCCAAGGCGTTTTCTACGTTGTGCCTCCCCGGTACGCGTAAGTCAGACAGTGGCATGATGACCTGTTTTTCACCGTCTATTTCAGAAACGAAATGGTTTCCTTCTATATATACGCCGCCCGGCGCGTGCATTCTGCTACTAAAGAATATTACGCGGGATTTGGCGCGTTTCGCCATGTCACGCGCATATGGGTCGTCATAGTTCAGAACCAGAAAGTCTGTGTGGCTCTGGTTCTCGAATATGCGTTCCTTTGTCGCCACATAGTTTTCCATTGTCTTGTGTCGGTTTAGGTGGTCGGGCGTGATGTTTAACACAGCCGCGATATGGGCGCGGAAGGTGGAGATAGTTTCCAGTTGGAAGCTTGACACCTCCAAAACGGCGTAGTCGTTTGCGTCGAGTTCTTGCGCCTTTTCAGCAAGCGGAATACCTATATTGCCGACAAGGGCGGCGTTTTGGTAGACGGTTTTGAAGATGTCGTATGCCATACTCGTTGTTGTCGTCTTGCCGTTTGTGCCCGTAATTGCACAGATGGGGGCATTGCAATACCATGACGCAAACTCGGTTTCGCCGATAACCTGTCGTCCTAGTGCACGAAATCTATCTAAAAATGGCAAGTCAAACGGTATGCCCGGGCTTATCACACATAGGTCAAAGCTTTCCAATATTTCATCGGGATTGCGCCCGAAACATAACTCCGCGCCCATAGCTAACAACGCGTCCGCCTGTTTTTCCAGTTTTTCTATCGGCTTTAGGTCTGCGACAGTCACAGCCGCGCCGTTATCACGCGCCAGTTTTGCCGCAGCAATGCCCGAAGCCGCCGCGCCGCAAACTAAAACGCGTTTTCCTGTTAAATCCAACACAATCCCACCTCTATGTCGTTAATTGAATATTACGCAAACAACCCCTGTGTAGCCAAGAAACCCACAAGGCAACACACCGCCGTCATTACATAGAACAGCGCAACAACACGTGTTTCAGGCCAACCGCTCTGTTCAAAGTGATGATGAATCGGTGCCATTTTGAAGATACGCTTACCGCCAGAGATTTTGAAATAGCTGACTTGAAGGGCTACTGACATAACCTCAATCAGATATACGAAGCCCACAATCAATATGAGCATCTCCATCTTTGTGATGATAGCGACAGCCGCGACAAAACCGCCTAGTGCGAGGGAGCCTGTATCGCCCATGAACACCCGCGCGGGGTGAGCGTTGAACAGCAAGAAGCCCAACAGCGCCCCTGCCGCCGCCCCCGACAGCGGCAGAAGCCCCTCGAACCCGAGCGCATATGACAGAAACAGGAAGAACAGCACGACAAGCAATGTCACTCCGCTTGCCAAACCGTCCAATCCGTCTGTGAAGTTCACGCCGTTCACTGTGCCGAGCATGACGAAGAATATAAACGGAATATAGAGAACACCGAGGTCAAAATACATACTCTTTGTAAAGAAGATATATATTGTCGTCTGAAAACCTTCCATATTATAGAGGTAGTATGAAAAGACGGCGGTTATGAACACCTGCGCGATGAATTTTTGGTAGGCGCGAAGCCCGAGCGAGCGTTTGCGCACGACTTTGATGTAGTCGTCAATAAAACCGATAAAGCCATACGCGAGTGTCACGAACAAACACATCAGCCCATCTTTGTTATCAATCAGAAACAGCCCCGCGCCGAGGGTGATGCTTAACAGAATCACAATCCCGCCCATTGTGGGCGTGCCCGTTTTCGCGAGATGACTTTTGGGACCGTCCGAGCGCACATTTTGACCAAATTTGAGCTTTGTCAAAAACGGTATCATCATCGGACAGAGAATTACGCTTGCCGCGAACGCTAAGAGAGCGGCGAAAATCGCGCGGGTTAGCCAAATATCCATTACTGCCTCCGTTGGCAAAGTTTGTAGGTTATTGATTTAGGTATTTCTCCGCCATTTCTCTGTCGTCAAAGTGGACGCGGCGGTGGTTTTCAAATTCTTGATAGTCTTCGTGACCTTTACCTGCGATAATGACGGTGTCGCCTGCCTTAGCGATTTCGATTGCGCGGGCTATGGCCTGTTCGCGGTCAACGATGCACTCGTAGGCGCAACCTGTCGGCTTCGTGCCTACCTCGATTTGGCGCACGATTTCGGCGGGAACTTCTGAGCGTGGGTTGTCTGATGTGAGAATGCAGTAGTCGGACAAACGCCCCGCTATCTCACCCATGATTGGGCGTTTCTTGTTATCTCTGTCACCGCCACAACCGAAGACAGTGATAACGCGCCCTGTTGTGAACCCGCGGACAGATTCTATTATGTTTTTGAGCGAATCGGGCGAGTGGGCGTAGTCAACGATTACGCCGATATTTTTGTCGTTCGCTACGGTATTAAAGCGACCCGGTACACCCTTCATGTTCTGAAGCCCCTCGCGAATAACCTCAACGGGCATTTGAAGCTCTACACCCAGCGCAATTGCGCAAAGAGCGTTGTATACAGAGAAACGCCCGGGGACATTGATGCTGAATTTCTCGGGCTTTCCGTTGATGTTGACTGTGAATGTCGTGCCGTTTGGCGTATATTCAAGTTGTGTCGCTTGACAGTATGACTTACAATCTATGCTGTATGTCGCGGGGGTTTCGCGCAAGCCACCTGCTAGGGTTACACCTGCCGGGTCGTCCATGTTGATGATGTTTATGCGACTTCTGCCGTCGAACAGCTTTGCTTTTGCCTGTAGGTAACTGTCCATTGAGCCGTGGAAGTCAAGGTGGTCTTGTGTGAGGTTTGTAAAGATACCCGCGTTGAAAAGAACGGCATCCACTTTGTTCAGGGCTAGGGCATGGCTTGTTACTTCCATTGCGATATGTTCAAAGCCACGCGCTTTACACTCTGCGAAAATGCGGTGAAGTTCGATTGGGTCTGGCGTTGTACTCGTAGCGTAGGGAATATCAAGGACTTCGCCGTCTGCGATTACGCCCGTTGTTCCGATAATACAGCTCTTCTTGCCCCATGCGCGGAGAAGGCTGTCAACGAAGTAGGTGACGCTCGTTTTACCGTTTGTACCCGTCACACCGTAGACATTCAAATCCACAGAAGGGTTTTCAAAGAAGTTGGCGGCCACATGCCCGAGTGAACGGCGAGTGTCTTCTACCTCCCAGACAGCCACATCAGGCGGCAAAACGTCAACATCAATATCCGCGCCCTTGTCGGTGAGCACAGCCACTGCCCCACGCGACACAGCGTCACGGATATACTTGTGCCCGTCAACCGTCAGCCCACGTATGCAGACAAACATAAAGCCGTCTTCGCATGTCTTTGAGTTTATCGAAAGCCCTTTTATGTCAACATCCGCGCTCTTTCTCACGTGATAGTTAATGTTCTTCATTAAACTTGATTCTTTCATGTTATCCCCTCGTTCGTAATGTTTAGAATTCTTCGCCCACATAGAGCGTTATGGCTGCCCCCGGATTCACGGGCGTACCCGCCTGCGGGAATTGGCTCGTTACTATCCAGCCGTTTGGGTCGCCGCGTAGGTCTAGGTCAAACTTGAGCGTTGTGAGTATCTTCTTAGCCTCACTCAACTCAATTCCGACTAAGTCGGGTACTTCGACTTGAACGACCTCTGGCATGGTCTGTTCCTTTTCGTTGTAAATCGGCTCAATGCCCAGATATGGCAACGCGTTTGACAGCACTTCTTTCATAACTGGCCCCGCGACTTGACCGCCGTAGTATGTGCCCTGCGGCTCGTCTATGAGAACAAACGCGATAACCTGCGGGTTCTCTGCGGGCGCCAAAGCCAGAAACGACGCTATGTACTTGCCTTGGCGGCGCGGCAGTTTCTCACTTGTCGCGGTCTTGCCGCCCACTCGATAACCCGGTATATAGGTCTTAGCGCCCGTGCCCGCCGAAACTACGCTTTCAAGAATGGTCTTCATGGTTTCGCTCGTTTGCGGGCTGATGACGGCGTTACCCTTGTCGTAAAGAAATTCCTCTACTATCATACCATCATTATCCAATAATGCAAGCCCCACATGTGGGGTTATAAGCTGTCCGCCGTTGACAATGGCGCTTCCGGCTCGCAAAAGTTGCATGGCGGTTATTTGAAGGCTCTGACCGAAACTCATCGTCGCAAGCTCGACAGGGCCGACTTTCTCGACCTTGTGGAAGATGCCGACGGCTTCGCCCGGTAGGTCAATGCCTGTTTTGCTCATGAAGCCAAAACCTTTGAGATATTCGTAAAACTGTTCTGCTCCTAGCTTCGCGCCTATATCCATAAAGACAGGGTTGCATGAGTTTTGAACACCTTGCACGAAGTTCACAGCCCCGTGACTGCGCGGACTTCTCCAACACTTGATTGTACGGCCACCGACCGTAACAGAACCGCTTCAGACAAAGCCCGTTGTCGGCGTGACAACACCCGCCTGCAAGCCAGCCGCGCTAGTCACAATCTTAAAGGTCGAACCCGGCTCGAAGGTGTCGTTTATCGCGAAGTTACGCCACATGTTGTTAAGGTAGTCCATTTGCTCTGTTGATGAGAACATATCCCACTGGGCGGCGAGTTCAGGGCGGTTGATGGTGAATGGTTCGTTTAGGTCAAATGTCGGTTCGTTCGCCAAAGCCAGAATTTCGCCGTTTTGAGGGTTCATCAAGACGATTAGCCCGCGTTTGGCGTTCTTGTACTGAACAACTTTGCGGATGGCCTGTTCGGCGTATGATTGTAAGGTCACGTCTATGGTTGTGACGAGATTCAAACCGTCTTCGGGGGCGACACGTATTACGTCGCCTTCGGGCAGTTCAATGCCCCTTGCATCCGTCTGGGTCAAAATCTTGCCCGCTGAACCGCGTAGGTAACTGTCATACTTCGCTTCTAGCCCGATAATCCCCTGATTGTCGCGCCCGACAAAGCCTATGACCTGCGCCGCAAGTTCAGCGTATGGGTAGACGCGCTTCACGTCTTCATCAACCACAACGCCCGCAAGGTTTAACGCGCGAATCTTATCGGCCGTTTCTTTGTCTACCTTTATAGCAATTCTTTCCAGCGCAACGCGTTTTGAAACCTTTTCTAAGACTGTGTTGTAGTCAAGCCCCAGAATATCTGCGAGTGTTTTTGCAACGCCCTCTTTGTCCTTGACTTGCGCGTGAATGACGCTCACAGACGCGACGGTTTCTGTTGTCGCCAGTGCGTTTAGGTTCCTGTCATAAATTGCGCCTCGGTTAGGCGTTATGAGCCTGTCGCGTGTCTGCTGTTCATACGCCTTGCGCTGTAATTCGTCTGCTTCAAACGTCATCAGATACAACACGCGCAGAGTCATTACAGACAGTAATGCGAGAATCACTACGAGTATGAACAGGAGCTTTCTCTTAATGGATATGTTTGGTTTTATATTGGCTTGCTTGCCGCTCTTCATGGACAAAATCATCCTTTCATGACAAGTCTATGAAAGAGGGCAAGCATTTATGATATTACGCCTGTACGACCTTGACGGGCTTTAAGATTGTAGCGCCGAGCGGAGGTACGCGCAATGTGAGGCTTATCGGTTTCCCACAACATAACACGGGTTCGGTTTCCAGAGTGCCTGCGTTGATTACGCCACTGCCGCCATATTTCGGGCTGTCAGAGTTGAGAATCTCTTCAAACTCTCCCTCAAAAGGCACGGCTATGCGATAGTTTTCATGCACAATGGGCGTGAAGTTGATAACAAACAGGAGGACGTCCTCTTCGTCCGCGCCGTGACGCATGAATGAGATTATACTGGCGTTTCTGTCGTCGGGGTTTAGCCATGTGAAGCCCGTACCCTCGAAATCGTCATGCCAGAACGGTTTTTCGTTCAAATATAGGTGGTTTAGGTCGCGAACATAGTCTTGAATGCCTTTATGATGTGGGTAATCAAGCAAAAACCAGTCTAACTCGCGCTTTTCATCCCACTCAATGAACTGACCGAACTCGCCCCCCATGAACACGAGTTTTTTCCCTGGATGCCCCATGAGGTAGGTAAAGCCCGCGCGAAGGTTCGCGCATTTTTGCCACACGTCGCCCGGGTGACGGTCTAACAGGCTCTTCTTGCCATGCACAACCTCATCATGCGACAGAACCAACACAAAATTCTCCGAATAAGCGTACATCATGCCGAAAGTGAGTTTGTTGTGGTGGTGTTTGCGGTTGATAGAGTCTTGCTTAATATACGAAAGGAAGTCGTTCATCCAGCCCATGTTCCATTTGAGGTTGAAACCTAAGCCCCCTTCTTCGACGGGTCGCGAAACCTTTGGCCAAGACGTGCTCTCTTCGGCTATGAGCATGACATTGGGGTATTTGCCCGTGATTACGGAGTTCATGTGTTTGACAAATTCAACGGCTTCAATATTTTCGTTGCCGCCGAATCTGTTCGGAACCCATTGCCCCGAAGACTTCGCATAGTCCAGATGAATCATTGAAGCCACAGCATCAACGCGTAACCCGTCTACGCCATAAACTTCTATCCAGAACAATGCGCTAGCTATAAGAAAGTTTTTAACCTCACTGCGCCCATAATTGAAAATGAGCGTGCCCCATTCAGGGTGTTCACCCTGCTTAGGGTCGGCGTGTTCAAACAGCGCTGTGCCGTCAAAACAAGCCAAACCGTGCGCGTCCTTAGGGAAATGCGCGGGAACCCAATCGAGAATTACGCCGATGCCGTTTTCATGACAACGGTCAACAAACGCGCGAAACTCGCGAGGGTTCCCGTAGCGGCTCGTTACTGCGAAATAACCCGTGACCTGATAACCCCATGAACCGTCATATGGGTGCTCCATGACCGGTAGGAGTTCAATATGTGTATAGCCCATTTCCTTCACATAGGGTATAAGCGCGTCTGCAATCTCCGTGTAACTCAAAAATGCCGCCTCGCCCCTATCATTGCCCTTATGCTTGCGCCATGAGCCGAGGTGCAGTTCGTAGATATTGACAGGCTTGTTTTTCCAATCTTCGATTATATGCGGTTTTCTTTCAATCGTATCCAACCCGAAAACGAGTGACGCACGGCTCGGTCGCAATTCGTTGAAAAATGCGAACGGGTCGGATTTTTCGATTACCGCGCCTGTAAACGTCTTAATCTCATACTTATAGCGGTCAAACTCGCATAAACCCGGTATGAACAGCTCCCATATGCCCGAATCAGAAAGCTTGCGCATCGTATGTCTGCGCCCATCCCAACTGTTGAAGTCTCCTATTACACTGACACGTAAGGCATTGGGCGCCCAGACACCGAACGCAACACCATTAACGCCGTCAACCATTTTAAGATGTGCCCCAAGCTTTTCATAGATATTGTAATGCGTGCCCTGCCCGAACAGATAGCGGTCAAACTCGGTTATCTGTGACGAAAACGCATATGGGTCTCGTGTAATCCATTCATGCCCGCTCTTTTCTGTTACAACCAGTTCGTATGTAAAGCGGTGTTTCCTATTTTTGAATACACGTTCAAAGAATCCGTCTTCATGTATGAGAATCAATTCGTAGCGTTTTTTTGTTTCAAGGTTAAACACTGCCACTTTCGCCGCACTCGGCGCAAATACCCTTAAAACCATTGCGGGTGATTTATCTGTGCCGATTTCATGTAACCCCAGTATCATATGCGGGTCGGTATGCTCGGCATTTACTATCTTTTGAATCTCGTTCAACGGGGCAGTCGTTTTCATCTTTTGCCTCCCAACTATTCTTTAGCATATTTTAGCATAACCGGTCGTACTTTTACAAGTTTTCCCATACGCACAATACGACAAAAAAGGCGCGTTAAGCGCCTTTGTCTTGTGACTATTTGTACAACTATCTTTTCTTTGGGTTAAAGAACACAGCCGACAACAACCCGAACAGCATAGCCGCCGTAATGCCTGCCGCCGTTGCCGCAATACCGCCCGAAATAACACCCGGGAGCCCCTGCTCTTCAACGGCGCGTTTAACCCCCTTAGCCAGCGCATAACCGAAACCCGGAAGCGGCACTGTCGCGCCCGCGCCCGCGAATTTGACGAGTGGTTCATACCAACCCAACCCGCCCAGAATACAACCTGCGACGACAAACAGTACGAGAATACGCGCGGGTGACAGCTTGGTTCTGTCAATGAGTATCTGGCCGATTACGCAAATCCCGCCGCCTACTATGAATGCTTTAAGAAAATCCATAATCTCACTCCCTCGCGCTTTCGATAACTACGGCATGAGCCACAGCCGGAATGCTCTCGCCCTGTTGGTTTGACACCGTACTCATGAGCGCCCCTGTCGGTACGAACAGTATGCGGTCAATCTCGCGGTTTTTCATCTGTTTGTAGAGATAACCCGAAAACGTCACAGCCGAACACGCGCAACCGCTACCGCCAGCGTGTGTGTCTTGTTTGTTCGCGTCAAAAATCAGAACACCACAATCATTGTGCTGTTTAGATATATCAACATTCTTGCACTTACATAGTTCAATGAGCAATTCACTGCCCACGCTACCCAAATCGCCTGTCACTATCATGTCATAATAATCCGGGGTTCTACAGAAGTCCGAAAGGTGATTGAGGATTGTATCGGCCGCCGCCGGGGCCATTGCCGCGCCCATGTTTGATGGGTTTTTCATGCCCATGTCAACGATTTTGCCGGGCGTAAAGCCTGTTATAAAAGGGCCGTTGCCACCTGATGTGATTAAAACACTGCCGTTGCCTGAAACCGTCCAACTGGCTGTCATTGCGCGTTGTGTGCCGAGTTCAAGCGGTAAACGGAATGTCTTTTCAGCTGTGCAGTAATGTGACGAAACACTTGTCACGGCCTTTTCGATAAACCCGCCATCAATTAGTGTGGCCGACAGCCCCAAACCCTCACCAAAAGTCGAACACGCCCCGAAAATCCCCAGATATGGCACATTGGAGTCACGCGCCCCGAAAGTAGAGCTTGTGCTCTGGTTCAGCAAATCACCAGCGATAATCACGTCAATATCTGAAGGTTGTAATGCGGCTTTACTTAACAGCAAATCAAGACATGTTTTCATGTAGGCGCTTTCAGCTTTCTCCCACGTCTTTTCGTTCGCCATCCATTCCTTTTCAACTATATCGAAATAGCCCGCGAGCGGCCCCTCGCCCTCTTTCGGCCCTACAATACAAGCCGTTTCGGTTATGGAAATCGGATTGCGGAAGATGAAGCTTTGCGCGCCGATTTTGTTTTGACTCATACCTCACCCCAACCAGTAATAGATAATTCCCACAAGCACAGACGTCAGCGTACCATAGACAATAACAGGCCCCGCCACTAAAAACATCTTCGCGCCAACACCGAATACGAAGCCGTCTTTCTTAAACTCAATGGCAGGCGCGGCTATGGAGTTTGCAAAACCCGTTATTGGGACAACAGAACCCGCGCCGCAATACTTACCGATTTTTTCATAAACACCCAGCCCCGTCAGTAACGCCGCAATGAATATTAAGACTATTGACGTATACATGCCTTGATTTTCGAGCGAAAAGCCCCAGTTCGCGAACAGATTCGTTATGCCTTGACCGATTGCGCAAATCGCGCCGCCCGAAAAGAACGCCTTGATACAGTTGGAGAGGACTTTTGATTTCGGCGAAGCCGCCTTTGCCATTTCCTTATAACCTTGCTTGGTTACAACATCAGCTATATTCATAATTCACCCCTTATTATTAGAAGCTATAGAAACCCGGGATAACATAATAAATGATAGAACCCGCCATTTTGCCGAACGCAATAGCCAGTATGAATAGCGTCAGCCCATCCTTTAAGTGACTGCGCCGCGCCAATATCGGTATGACGTTTAGGATTTCTGTAAGACAGAGAGCCAATGTGCCATAAAAAATACCTATACCGAAAGAGAAAATGGCTGTGAGCACACGTCCGATAGGTAGGTAATAGTGAACAACCTCCGTACTGGCCCCGAAGATGCCTCCCAGCATTATGGCAGTTTCATAAATCTTTATAGAACCTATGGTTTTAGTCTTTTGCGCCATACGCGGCACTAACCCGATGATTGCGATAAACGCGAACACAGCCCCCGAAATTGTGAGCCCCGATGCGAAGCCCACGAAAGCCAGAAGCGCGTATTTAAGTATCTCCAACCTAATCGCCGCCCTTCTTGCGCTCATCTTTCGCGTGATTCTTTTTGGCGGCGAGTACGTCTGTGAGCGTGTCCATTACGTCTGTTTCATAGATGTTCATTTCAACCTCAATCGGTGTGGGGTCTTTGGTAATCTTCTTACCCGCGAAGTGGTTGAAGAACAGAATAACGCCCGCCGCAATCCCGATTGAATAAGGCAGGTCGATAATGAGCGGATTCTCTACCTTTTCGTTGAAGAAGATGTAATAGTAGTTCTTGAATGCGAGCGGTATTTGCGCGTCAGAATGGAAGGTCATAATGGCCGTACTGGAGCCGGCAAACAGGACAAGACCTATACACGCGATTTTAAGCCACTTTAACAGCCTGTTCTCCTCCTTGCTCTTAGGAGAAAACTCTATCACCGTGTCCGTTTCGCCCACGTTGTTGATTGTGTGACCCGGAAGAGCCGCGTCTACCGCTTTTATGATGTCAATGACAGAAATTAAGTAGTGTTCATCCTTCTCGGTTGACTTTATCTCCATTAGTTTAACACCCTCAACGCGCTTTAGAAGTTCTTGCGGTGCGCTCACCTCTGCCACATCTTTCACATGCACGGCCTTTATTTCAGAAATCTTGACCTTTTTTGACGGTTTGATATATATATCCAAGTTTCATGACCTCCGTATCCGCTATACGCATAGTGTGTCGGTTTTTAGTGAATTTATGCTTTTGGCGAATTATAAAGCTTGCGAAAAAAGCCAAACCGTGTTATGCTGTTTCAAAACTACGTTTGGGATAGGTTTGATAATGAGTACAGTGGGGCATATTAACATCTCTCTCGAAGTATCAGGTGCGATTTTGTCTTTACTTATCATACTGTTTATGACATTCAGCTCGCGCCAAAAGAGCCATCAAGATAGGCTTTTTATACGCATTCTCATTTGTAACGCGCTCGTACTTATTTGTGATGCTACGGCGTGGATGTTCAAAACCAGACTCGATGCGTTTAGTCTGTTCGCTGTCCCTGTTGCCAACTTCTTGGTGTATTCATTCGGTTATCTGCTTTTGGCGACATTCACTGACTATTTTGTGAGTTTTATTTCAATAAAAAACAGGCGAATAACCCGAAAAACCGTTTATGTAATCTATGCGGTTACGGCTATTGCCATTTTAGGTGTTGTATTGTCACAGTTTAACCACATGTATTATCTGATAGATGAGCAAAACATCTACCGCCGTCAAAACCTGTTCTGGGTTTCACAGATTTTCGGTCTGGTTGGTATGGTGATTAACGCATCTACGTTGTTTAGGTATAGGCGCAACTTTGAAAAGAAAGAGCTTGCCATCTTCGCTTCTTACATAGCCCTCCCGATTATCGCTATGTCCGTTCAGATTTTCATGTATGGCATAGCGCTATTGTATATCGCCACAAATATTGAGGTCATTTGTATCTATGTATTCATTCAAGCGGAACAATCCAGAATACTCAGCGAAAAGGAGCTGGAGTTGGAAAAAAGCCGACTCGCTCTCATGCTGTCACAAATCAAGCCCCATTTTATTTCAAACTCGCTCGCGTCAATCAGCCGCCTTTGTGACACAAACCCTGAAGCCGTTAAAACCTCAATAAAGACATTCTCACGCTACCTAAGCAAGAATATTGATTCGTTGACCGCCAGCGAGCTTGTACCGTTTCATAAAGAGCTAGAGCATGTAGAAAATTATTTGTATCTGGAAAAGTTGCGGTTTGACGAACGGTTAAACATCATATATGATATATATGTCAGTGACTTCTTTCTGCCAACCCTTGTATTACAGCCGATTGTCGAGAACGCCGTCAAACATGGCATAACCAAGCGCAAGCACGGCGGCACACTGATAATAAAAACCCAAGAGTTGCCCCATTGTATACAAATCATAGTCACTGACGACGGTGTGGGCTTTGACACCAAAACAGGGCCAAACGATGGCATTAGTCATATCGGTATAGAGAACGTGAGGTCACGTTTACAAATGCAGTGCGGCGGAAAGCTTAATATTGAAAGCAATGTAGGCAAGGGAACCCGCGTTATAATAGAAATACCCAAATCGGCTTATATGTAAAAGAGAGCGCCCCTCCGTCAGTTCGGAAAGGGCGCTCTCTTTTCTAAATTGCGTCTTATTATTCAGCCATAGCGTTCACAAGGTTCATAATAACTTGTGCCGCTTCGGCGCGTGTTACTGTGGCTTTGGGGTTAAAGTTGTTGTTACCCGTGCCGTTCAGAATGCCGCAACTCTGCATCATATAGACTGCTTCATGCGCCGCTTCGCTGATAGAGCTGTCGTCAGCGTAGAGCATAGGCTCAGCCAACGTCATTGGGATGTTGATTTCGCCATGTTGCATGTAGTATGCCAACATGAGCGCCATTTGCTCTCTCGTAAGGTCTTCATCCCGTGTAAATACACTGCTTATGTCAGCCAGTTCAGGGCCGTCGAAACGAGAAAGAACGGCAATAAGCATTCCGTTAGTCATTGTGGTTTTGGGGCTGAACGTCGTTGTTGATGTACCCGCGAACAGTTCGTTGGCATAAACGCCCATAACCGCGTTGTAGAACCAGTCTTTTTCAGTAACGTCAACAAACGGGTTCACAACTGTTTCGGCGTTATCTTCTGAAACGACTTCAACATCCGCGCTTTCAACTTCTTCAATGACAAGCGATGTCTGGAAGTTCTTGTACTCTTCGTTTCTTTCGGCATTGTTGTTATCTGCCGTGCCTGTTACATACGCAACAGCCGTTAGGTCATAAATAGCTCTCGGAATCGTAAACGAAGTCGTACCCTTTGTAATAGTCTGTGTAAATGTCTTGCCGTTCGGTGCCGTAAACGTCAAATCTACCTTGTCGTAGACGCCGTTAAACAGCTTATTGGCATTAGCCACTGTGTACGCAATCTCGAATGTAGAAAAGTCTGCAACAAGCTGGAGTTTCTTTGTCAGCGTCAATTCGATAGCCTTTTTAATGCCGTTTTCCATGAGGTTAACGCACATTTCGTGTCTTTCAAGGCTGTAGTTCAGTTCAAGATTGTCGAGTGACTTGTGGTTTTCAAACTCAATATCGTCATCAACATCCGTAGCGATAATCATGCTCGCTGATTCAATGCCTGATTTGTCAAACGGCACATGGTCAGATGAACCGTATCTGTAGATACGAACGTTTTCGATACCTTCTGCCCATTCAACATTCTTAGCCGTATTCGTGATAAGCCACGCGGGAAGGTTGAACGCTAGCGGTGTCGGGTTGATATCCATAGAAACAGCGTTGAGTAACTCGCCTGTAGCCGCCTTGCCTGTGCCGCCCGGTGAGTTTATCATGTCCATGTTGATGTCAATGGTAATCTTAGACGCATCGCCCAAATTCTTTATGACGGAGTAAGAGCCGAGCATACCGCCGCCCTCTTCTGCGCCGACAGCGGCAAACTGGATTTCTACATTGCCGTTGTTAACATCAGCGAATCTTCTTGCAAGTTCTAAAACAGCTGTCGCGCCAGATGCGTTGTCAGATGAACCCGGGGATGAAATCGCGCTGTCCATATGACCTGTTACTACGATAATCGCGTCAGGGTTATCTGTGTTGGCGTGCTTAATCGCCACAACAGCGTTTGTTGTTGTTCTCTCGTAACGCTCAACCTTAGTGATGTTAGCTGCGTTATCGAGAATCGTGTTTGCCGCCATATCGGTAATTGTGATAATCTTGACCGCATTCTTGTATGTATCGGGGTCTACGGCTCTGACTCTTGTCTGGTCAATAATTTCGCCCTTGTTGATGGAGATAAGCAGAGCTACCAGGTTGCGGCTCGGGAATTTAGCCTTGAAGCCGGCGATAAAGCTGTCAATAGACGCGCCTGTAGGTATCTTGTTCCAACGGACGACACCGATAAGGTTCTTTGACTTCACGCCTTCCGGCAGTTTCGTTATCATATTGGTATTTTCACCCATATCGATAACGGCTGTGTCTGCGTTAATGTCGAATGACGTTGTGTCGCCATACCAGTTGCCATAGATGTCTTGCATGTTGTTAAACGCGATTCTGCCGACGAAGCTCTTGGCATTCAGCGGAATCGAGGGCATTTCTACGTCTGTATAGCCATATTCAATGAATTTCGCTTTTGCATATTCAGCCGTCTTGACTTCATTGGGTGTACCAAAGAGTCTGGGGCCGGCTTCGTTTACGAAAAATTCCATATTGTTGTAGAGTTCGTTTTCAAGCCTTGTTACTGTCAACCTCGCCGATTTGGTTGTAACTGTTGAAGAAGTCTTTTTGTCTGTGATTATACAGCGGTACTCATAACCGTCAACCTTTGTAGACGGCGTAAAGCTTAACGTGCTCTTCGTTTCTGCAATCAGGTTATACCAATTGCCTGCCGCGTTGTACTGCCATTGATACATAAGTGCGTCACTGCCGCTGGCTGTTACGCTGAACTCGACTGTTTCTGACGCTGTTACGGTGATGCTCTGCGGCTGTGTTTCGATTGTGATGCTACCCGCTAATGCTGTTACGGGTGAGGCTAGGCCTATTGCGGAAAACGCGATACTAAGCGCTAACGCAATAGCCAACATGGGGGTTTTGAAAATCTTCTTCTGCATGTTCATAACACACTCCTCTTCAACTTCTTTTCAAAGCGCCGGCGAAGGTAACGTCTTTGAAAAGTTTTCTTATTATACATCAGATTTTTATGTTACGCAATAATTACGGGGCAATCTTTAGCCCTTTGAACCGTAAAAGTTTTTGTCACATCAGCCCACATTTTTGTACAATTTGTCAACACCTAAATAGGCGCGAAAAAACCGCCGGAGATAGTATCCGACGGTTTTTGGAGTACCCCTATAAAACTATTTCACATGCGTAACCGTATAACCCTTAGCTTCAAGGCTCTTAACAATCCCGTCGTCGCCTACCATATGACCGGCGCCAACTACTACGAAATAGTCTTTACCCGAATCATTCAACATGTTGACAACAGCGTCTGTCATGTTCTTGTTTCTGACAGTCCACAGCGCGTCACTATATTCTTTGTCAATACCTGTCAGCTCTTTGTTCGGGAAGAGCGCGGCGTCTAACCCCTCGGGGTCACCCTCACGCCAAAGTTCCGTCAGCTTGCCAATAGCTTCGACAGGTTGAACATTCTCCGCGAATAGACCGCTCAACTGCGCTTCTTGCAATTCTTTTGAGAACCCGTTGAACATATCAATCTGATAGCGCATGGTTTCTATCTCGAAAATCGTCTTGTTGTATTGTGTCGCGTTAATAAGGAAGTACATGTCAAGACCTAGACCGCCCGAGTAAGTGTCAGAAATCATAAGACCTTGAAGTGCCAATGTCGCAAACCAAACCTTAAATCTGTTATACACTTCCGGCTCGAAATACTTGCTCGCTTCGGCCGCGTACTTTATGTAGAGTTCTTCCGATATAAGGTTTTCAATGCTTTCGCCGTCCGGGAGCATACCCATAATCGGGGCATATGTCATATCTTCCGGCTTAATATTCAGTATATCAACCTCAACAGCCAGAACAGACGACTTATTATAAGCGTCAATGACTCTTTGGTTCAGCGGGTATGAATCCTTGTTGCTTAGATGTATCGAACCGAAAAGATAGACTGTGTTGTCGCCGTCGCTGACCTGCCAGAACGGGCCTGTTGTGTCTTTGCCTAAGCTACGCGCTATGTGTTCATAAACGCGTGTCGATAGGACTAATAATTCTTCTGTCGTACAAACTTGACTAAGGTTGTAGTTACGGCTCCCATCACCAAAGAGAATTTTATTGGCAACAAGGTAGCTGATAAAGTTATCGTCTGTCAGTTCAAGGGCTTCCGAAATCACCTGATAGAGTGCTGTTAATACTACTTCACGTGTTATCTCGCTTCCTTCTGCTTCTGAACCCAACATATTAACTTCGTTCAGTTCAAATGCTTCTTTGAAACTTGCCATTACGGCGTTGAGTGTTTCGGCTGATACCGGCGACTGATAGTTTGTGTAACCCTCTTTGTTGCCCAGTTCATAATTCGAGCTCATATTTACGTCAAATGCCGCCCAAACAGACGGCTCGTCAGCCGCATATATCGGCTGAGCAAGTGCGCACATCATGGCGACGCACAAAAAAACAGTGATAAACTTCTTCACAAAATCCCCCCATATGGTTTTTTGGTAGTTAATCGTTTAACTAACCGTTTGTTTATAATAACATAAACGTAAAGAAATTGCAATTGACTTATTTTGCCCCCTGCGATAAACTTAAATGGTAGAATTAGGTAAATAGGGAGGGTTTGTATGAGCAATTTAACAAGTCCGCGTGAGTTTTTCGGTGTGATGCCCGGTGATGATAGGACGATTATCCGCTGGGATAAGATTTGTGATTATTTCGACTATCTCGGGAAGCAATCACCCTGTATCAAGGTTATTGATATGGGCGATTCGACAGAGGGGAACAGGTTTTTACAGGTAATCATCACTTCTGAACAGAATATGAACGAGCTGGAGAAATACCGCAAGATGTCGCTCGCGCTCGCTGACCCTAGGGGTATGGGTCAAGATGCCATTGACGAAATGGTAAAGCGTGGCAAGGCTGTTTGTGTTCAGAGTATGAGCCTTCACGCTGTGGAAATCGGCGGAACACAGATGTCGCCGCTTCTGGCTTATGATTTGCTTACATCAAACGAAGAGGACGTGAAGCGGATTCTGGACGAGGTTATCTTCGTTATGGTTCCGTGCTTTAACCCCGACGGGCAGATTATGGTTTGTGATTGGTACAACAGCCACGTGGGCACAAAGGATGAAGATAGCATATTGCCCACGCTCTACCATAAGTATTCGGGGCATGACAACAACCGTGACGCGTTCGCGCAAAACCTTGTTGAGTCGCGTTACATGGGGCAGATTCTGTTTCACCAGTGGATGCCCCAGTCGTTTCAAGACCATCACCACATGGGCAGTTATGGGGCGCGGCTCTTCATTGCGCCGTATAAAGAACCCGTCAGACCGTATACAGACCCACTTATCTGGCGCGAGTTGAGCGCATATGGCGCGGCAATGGCTTATAAGTGTGAAGAAGAGGGGCTTTCCGGCGTGGCGAATGCCACACAGTTCCCGGGCTGGGGTCATTATGGCTATCACTGGCTCACGAACAGTCATAATATTGTAGGAATGCTCTCCGAATCGGCAAGCGCACGTTTGGCGGCTCCGCTCTACATACACGAAACACAACTTGACGGCGACGGTGACTGGGCTATGCCGTCATATGAACAGCGCACATACTTCCCGAACCCGTGGAAGGGCGGTTGGTGGCGGTTGTCTGACATAGTAGCCCGCCAATTCACCATAGCCAAGGCACAACTTGATTTCATGGCAAAGAATCGCGCCCAAGTGCTTAAAAACATGGCGCAAAAGGCGTTACGCCAAACAGACCGCGGCGCGAATGACCCTCGCAAGGCGTTCATCATCTCCGCGAAACAACATGATATGGGCACGGCTCAAAAGCTTGTTCAGATTCTGTTAGGTCAAGGCGTTGAAGTTGTTCAAGCTTCTGAAAACTTCACAGTGAACGGCAGAACCTACTCCGCGGGCTCTTATGTCATACCGCTAGCTCAACCTAAATATGGCCTGATTATGAACCTTCTTGACAGGACGATTTACCCGAACAACCCGTTTACGAGAAACTCCAAGGGCGCACTTGTGGCGTTCGATGTGGCGGCTGATACAGTAGCTGAGTATATGGGCGTGGCGTGTGAACCTGCGAATGGCGCGGTTGAGGGGCATTTTGAAGCCGTTACGGCTGTGAAGCCTATTTCGACAGAGATTCAAGAAGCTTGCGGTTACGTGATTTCTGCCAAAGAGAATGGCGCGTATAAGACCGTCAACATTTTGATGAAACATGGGTATGACGTTTATAGAATAGACGCGTGCCCGTGGCATGACTTCTATGTTGAGGGTTCGGTGTCAGATTTAGCCCCGATAATCGGCAACAGCGTCTGCCGACCTGTCAACACACGCCCAGACGGACTTACACCTGCCAAACCGCTCAAAATAGCAGTTTATCAGCGTTACTACGCGGGTAATGCGGATGAGGGCTGGTTAAGGCTCGTTCTTGAAAACTTCGGTTATGACTATGTTACGATATTTGACAAGGACATTCACGCGGGCGAGTTAGACAACTTTGACGTGCTGATTCTGCCGAATGACAGCAAGGACATGATTCACGGCCCACGCCACGCGAAAGATAACCCCGAAATGGACATGATTAAGACATACTACGGTACACAAGCCGAGGGTTATGACAGCGGTTTGGGTGACGAGGGCGCGGATATGATTAAGGCATTCGTCCAAAAGGGAGGGCGACTCTTGGCAGTCGGGCGCGCGGCTCTCTATGCGATTGACAAGTTGAGCCTTGGCGTTAAGGATGTAACACACAAACTCGGCGCAGACAAATTCGCGACACATGGTTCAACCTTGCGCGTGAACTTCGACAACACGCAAGACGTGGCTTATGGTATGCCCAAAGAAGGTCTGATTTTGCATTGGGACACGCCCGTCTTTGCCGTTACAGACAGATTCAAGGCGAATGACTACAGCTATGTCGTGAAATTCCGTGAGTCTGAAGTGCTCCAAAGCGGTATGTTGACGGGTGAAGACTTGATTAAGGGTAAGGGCGCTGTTGTTAAGGCGAAAATCGGTAACGGTGAGGTTGTGCTCTACGGCTTCTCGCCAACTTTCCGTGCTCAGACGCATGGCACGTTTAAGCTGATGTTCAATATGCTTTACAAATAATAAGAGGGGATGTGGGGGATAAAATGAGATGTCCTGTATGTGAAAAACCGTTGAACAACGACAGTAATTGTTCTTCATTTATACTGGTATGTGACCTCTGGACCAGTGAAAGGTATGATGAGGCGTTCGAGATACTGCGTTGCTTGCTTGATGCGCGGGCAGATTCATTCCCCCATGTCGGTAAGGCCGAAGCCATATACACATTGGCTAATATGTACCGCTTCGGTTGGGGTTTGGAATCAAACCAAAGTATGGCCTTCAATCTCTATGAACGCTCCGCCGCGCTCGGTTATGTCCCTTCCCTCACATGTGTGGGCATGGCTTATTATCATGGCGAAGGCGTTGAAAAAGATGTTGCCAAGGCGAAAGAGTGTTATGAAACGGCGGCAGAAAAAGGTGACGGCTTCGCCATGTATCGGCTCGGTAACATCTATAAAGACGGCGAATATGTTGAGCAAAATTATGCGAAGGCTATGGAATACTATTTAGCGAGTTTGATTGACGAAGACGGGAGGAGCATGTGTAATATCGGCTTTATGACACAGTATGGCTTGGGCGTTGAAATAAATCTGGTTGAAGCCGCCCGCTGGTATTCGCGCTCGGCACACAAGGGTACCCCCGAAGGTCAATATAATCTCG
Organism: uncultured Defluviitaleaceae bacterium; assembly: GCA_964583165.1. Lineage (GTDB taxonomy): Bacteria > Bacillota > Clostridia > Lachnospirales > WRAX01 > CAZOVK01. Next base: position 30,529 of record CAZOVK010000014.1, read on the forward strand.
GCGAATGTTATGAACTCGGTAATGGCGTTGAGGTTGATATAGAAAAGGCGAGATATTGGTATACATTGGCGGCTGAAAACGGTGACGAAGATGCCGAACGGGCATTAGAAAGATTGGACAATAATCAAAGGGGGGACAATATGGAATGTCCTATATGTAACAAGCGTTTGAAGGAGGACGAGAACTGCTCGTCTTTCATTGTAGGTATCAGTTTATATATGCGCGGTCAGTATGAAGCGGCGTTCAAGATTCTGGGCTGTCTGCTGAAAATAAAGGACGAGAAAATCGCCCATATTGACGCAGGCGCGGCATATTTCTATCTGGGTCAAATGTATTCAAACGGGCGCGGCGTTGAAAAAGACCACGCGAAGGCATTGGAGTTATACAAACGTTCCGCCGCTAACGGCTATGAAGACGGGTATGCCAATGTCGGTTATGCGTATATGTTCAGCGAGGGCGCGGAGCACGATTTAGAGGAAGCGTTAAAGTGGTTTAATATCGCTATTGATAAAGGTAGTAAGCTCGGTGTGTTTAATCTGGGTTATGCTTATGAGAGCGGTCAGGGTGTCGAAAAAGATTATGTTGAAGCCATGCGATTATACAGAATAGGCGCGGAAATGGACGACCCACGCTGTCTATGCAATTTAGGCTATCTGTATGACATGGGCTGGGGCGTAGAGAAAGACCCCGCTCAAGCTGTGCGCTGGTATTTGCGTAGCGCTCATCTGGGTAATCATTGGGCACAGAATAATTTGGGTGAGAGTTATAAAAAGGGTGAAGGTGTAGAGGTTGACATGGAGAAGGCTCTCCATTGGTTAAGGCTTGCGGCTAAAAACGGCAACCCCGAAGCCATAGACACACTCAAAGAATTAGGTGAAAGCGTAGAATAATCCGGAGATTGCCATAATTCATAACCCTCCCGATTGATTTCTCGAATAATTTACGCAACTTTGCAAATAATTAACGCTTTGGACTTGATATTTTTGTGGATTATGCTATTATATACTTAGCGGTTATTGTGGATTTGGGAGGAATTTTTATGCGCAAGAAGGAGATTATGGCTATGCTGCTTGCGGGCGGTCAAGGCAGCCGCCTTGGTATACTTACAGCCAGCAAAGCCAAACCCGCTGTCTATTTCGGCGGAAAGTACAGAATTATTGACTTTCCGATGAGTAATTGTATTAACTCGGGTATTGATACTGTCGGTGTACTCACACAGTATCAGCCTTTACAGCTTAATCGCCATATCGGTATCGGCATCCCGTGGGATTTAGACAGAAAGAACGGCGGCGTTACTATTCTGGCTCCGCATGTCAAGGGCGGCGAACAGGGCGAGTGGTATTCGGGCACGGCTAATGCGATTTACCAAAACATCGCCTATATCAATTCTTATGACCCAGAGTATGTACTTATTTTAGCCGGTGACCATATCTATAAGATGGACTACTCGAAGATGCTCGACGCCCACAAGCAGAACGAGGCGGACTGCACAATCGCCGTTCTTGAAGTGCCGCTTGAAGAGGCTTCGCGCTTCGGCATCATGAATGCGGACGAGAACGACAAGATTTATGAGTTTGAAGAAAAGCCCGCGAACCCAAAGAGTAATCTCGCTAGTATGGGTATCTATATCTTCACGTGGTCAGTACTCAAAGAAGCGCTTTTGAAAGACCAGCGTATTCACCCCGATTCTGACTTCGGCAAGCATATTATCCCTTCTATGCTCGATGAGGGTATGAGTATGTTCGCGTACCGCTTCTCAGATTATTGGCAAGATGTCGGAACGATTCTCTCTTACTGGCAGGCTAATATGGAGCTAGTGCGCCACGTACCCGATTTCAACCTTTATGAAGACTTCTGGCATATCTTCACACATTCTGACCACCAACCGCCGCAATACACAGGGCCGGAAGCGGAAGTAAAGACCAGTATCATGTCAGAAGGCTGTGAGATATACGGCACGGTTCACAACTCTGTGTTGGGTATCAATGTCGTTGTAGAACGCGGCGCGATTGTTAAGGACTCTATTATCATGGAAAACGGCTATATCGGCGCGGGTTCTGTGATTGAGAGTTGTATAATTGATGAAGACTGCCGTATCGGCGCGGGCGTTATCATGGGGCATGGTGAAAACGTGCCGAACGCCGAGAAGCCGAAAATCTATGACAGCGGAATTACGGTTGTCGGCGAACACACCGTCATACCCGATAATGTTATAATCGGCAAGAACTGCTGCATCTTCGGCAAAACCACAAGCGAACACTACCCGTCGGGGCACCTTGAATCCGGCGGAACGATTATTGTTGAAGAAGAGGTGATTCTATGAAATCCATGGGTATCATTTTAGCGGGCGGGCGCAATGAACGCCTCGGGAACCTGACGGAGTTACGCGCCTCATCTGCTATGCCGGTGGGCGGCTCGTTCCGCGCGATAGACTTTTCGCTTAGTAACATGGTTTCGTCGGGTATCAGCAAGGTCGCCGTTATCACACAGTTTAACTCACGCTCCCTTAATGACCATTTGAGCTCCTCCAAGTGGTGGGACTTTGGCGCGAAAAAGGGCGGGTTATTCACGTTCTCGCCGTTTTTGTCGAACGACTCGAGCCTGTGGTTTAGGGGCACGGCAGACTCTATATACCAGAATCTGACGTTTTTACAACGCTCCAATGAAACGCATGTCGTCATTGCGGCCGGAGAGGGCATCTATAAAATGGACTACTCGGCGGCGATACGCTATCATGTGAAGAAAAAGGCTGACATAACCATCATCTGTAAGGATGTAGGGCACTTGAACGTGCAAGACTACGGCGTTCTTGAACTGGACGAGAACGAGAGAATGCTGGACTTTGAAGAAAAGCCCGTAGAACCCACATCATCCTTGATTTCATTGGGTATCTACGTCATTTCTCGTACATTACTTATTCAACTGCTTGAAACGATTCTTGCCGAGGGGCGTTATGACTTCGTAAAAGACATCATCATTCGCTACCGCAAGAAGCTGAACATGTATGGTTACAAGTTTGACGGCTACTGGTCAACAATCAACTGCATCGAGTCCTACTTCGACACTAATATGGACTTCTTGCGCCCAGAAGTGCGCCGCATGTTCTTCAAAGAGAAACCGTTCATCGATACAAAACAAAAGGACGAACCGCCCGTAAAATATAACATCTCGTCCGAGTCTAAGGACTGTCTGATAGGCAGCGGTAGTATCCTAAACGGATATTGCGAACATAGCGTATTGTTCAGACGCGTCTTTACAGGTGAGAATACGAGCATCAGAAACGCCATCATCATGGAAGGCTGTTATATCGGCAACAACTGCGTCATTGAGCACGCAATTCTTGACAAAGAAGTCGTCGTGTCAGACGGCAAGCACATAATCGGTCAACCGGGCAAACCTGTGATAATAAAAAAAGGCACAGTGTTGTAATGTGTTATATTGTAAAGGGTATTTCAAAGAATACTACTACAACATAGGCAACCAGTCTGTTTGCGGCGGATTCGGGCGTATGTACAAGGAGGGTGGCGTGTTTTAGAGGTATTGACTTAATTACTCGAAGATTATTTGAAGCATTCTCGGGAATGGCGACGGTGTCGTTAATCGCCTGCCATTCCCAACAAGATTCTTTCATGGAGCTGCACGGTCCAGCACATGACAATATCAGTTTACAAATCTTGAACTAAACCGTCAATCACTTTTCGTTGTTCAATCAACCACGAGGAAAAGTCAGACAGTTTGAGCGTACCACGCTTGATTTCGGCCTTTTGGCGCAAGGCTTCTTTACGAAAGGCGGCAAAAGTTGTGTTGACAAATGCAAGGCGTTCAGAGTGGGTCGTTTTGGTTGGTGATGCTCCTGTTACAGTGGTTTTATCAGTTTCGGCAATTTCTGAAGAGTTTGTACCCACAGCTTTCTTAATTTTGCGGATTCGATTGTTCCAGTAATAATAAGCGGCGTTGTAGAGCTGTTCGGGCTTGTCGTTCTTTGTGCGTTTATCAAACTGACTCTTTGCTTCAACAGCTTGGACTTTGCGGCATTTGTCGCTACACAGTTCATAGTGCTTACTTCGCGCCAAGAAAAACCCATTGCAGACCTTGCACTGCTGAAACACATAACCCCACTCGCGTATTTTATGCAGATAGTAAAAAATCACAGGCTGAAAAGATGAATGCACAACAACACACTCAAATGGACGTTTTCTAACGGGATACCAAAGTTCAACTAAACTTTCATTGTCGTGGATAGCATCAGATAAATCTAGCAATTCGGAATTTTCAGCCTCTTGCCAAGGCTTATGTTGTCCATATAAAACAAATGCCCTATATAATAGAGCCATTCGGTCAGCAAACACTTGCGCCGCGCGATTTTCTGCGTAGCAGTTCAAGTATTCAATCCACGTCTGAATAGCGGCAAACATAGCAACAGGTTCGCCACTTTCGTATTTTTGTTGCAAAAAGGCAACGGGTTGTTTTGTTGCTTTCCATCGATTGGGGGTTATGATTATACCCTTGCTGTAACTTTCGGCGAGCTGAGTAGCGGCTGCATTCCACAAATACTCTTTGTCTGATTCAAATGTAATAAGCAGACTTCCTAGCGGGCGTGTTTTATCAAAATAAACATCACCGCCGTTATCCTCCAAACGACGGCGCACTTCTTTTATTTCACCAACGACAATACGTTCAGTTAGCTTTTTCTTTTCCAGCGTTAGAGCGAAAACAATGCGCCCGCTGCCTTGCTTGCTCTTTGAAAAATTAAAGACCATATAGTCCCCCATTTATCCACTACTTACTCTAAAAGCGGAAATCTAACAGGAATAATATAATTACACACAACTCATTACTTGTATTATAGCCTTATACTATAATATTTGCAACAGTAATCGCGATATATATCATACAGGAATAAAACACCCTGTCAGACAATTGAATTCGCAGCTGGTTAGATACGGTTATCCGCCAATCTTGCTTATGTTGTTTCGGAGGGAACAACGCGAGGTAGCGACAACCAGGAAACGCGCCCATAGGTCACGCAAGACTGGACGTAGGAACGTAATCGGGATGAAAGCGAAAATAAAGTAATAAGGAATGCTACCCTTCGAGTGTTCTTAACGATTCAAGTTATATACCACTAGACGGGCGAAGATGTAACGCTTTGATATGTTAAAAACGGCGTATTTCCTTGTTTCTAGGCGTTATTTTTGGGTAGGTAATGGTTTTATACCTTAACTCATAAAATTGGGGAATAAGGCGTTACATCAAGCTATAAACGGCATATCAATAATACAAGGAGTGAGTAAATGAGCAAAGAGAATTGCAAAGGGAAAATCACCCGCAAAATCGGCAATACCACCTATCACGTATCAATCAGTTTCAGCCAAACGAGCAAAGAGAACATCAACGACAAGCTGGTGCGGCTAATCAGGAACGAAGGCAGCACACCAAAGGTGACAGCACAATGAAAAATTCTCAAAATGGGGTAGTGACAAACTCCCCTAACTATGGTACAATAGACTTACCGCAAACAGATTGGTTACCCGAAGGAGATTGCATTATGTCCAGACAGGTAGCCAAAACAACAGCAATCACTGCCCTGTATTCCAGGTTGTCACGTGACGACGAATTACAAGGCGAAAGCAACTCAATCACAAACCAGAAGAAAATCCTCGAAGATTACGCCTCCAGAAATGGCTTCACTAACATCTGCCATTACAGCGACGATGGCTTTTCTGGTACGAACTTTAATCGCCCCGATTGGAAGCGACTTATTGCTGACATTGAAGCCGGGAAAGTTGTTGTCCTTATTTGTAAAGACATGAGCCGTATCGGGCGCGACTATTTGCAAGTGGGTTTCTACACCGAAGTCATGTTAAGAGAGCACGGTGTCCGTTTTATTGCCGTAAGCAACAACATCGACAGCGAAAATAGCGAGAGTGGCGAATTTGCGCCGTTTCTCAACATCATGTCAGAATGGTATGCGCGTGATACATTACGAAAGATAAAGACTGTGGCACACGCCAAGGGCAACGAGGGAAAACCGCTATCCTATAACGCGATTTATGGTTATAGAAAATCACCTAGTGATAAAAATGTCTGGCTGATTGACGAAGAAGCCGCCACAGTAGTACGCCGCATTTTTCAAATGACGCTTGACGGCATGGGACCGAGCCAAATAGCGAAAAAGCTATCTGCAGAACGGATTGAACGCCCATCATACTATCTTGCAAAGCGGCGTGAAATTGAAAACGGTACAACTATCAGCAAAAGCGGCAACGCCACGCGAAACATTGACGAACCCACACTATGGAATCACCGCGGCGCGTATTCGTGGAATGCGGGTACTGTTTCAAGCATACTGTCAAAGCCCGAATACATAGGACACACGGTGAACTTTAGGACTTACAAGGCTTCCTACAAAGATAAACGTTTCCTCTATAATTCCAAAGATAGATGGAAAGTGTTTGAACATACCCACGAGGCGATTATTGACCAAGAAACTTTTGACACAGTGCAGAAACTCCGTGAAACAGTGCGCCGTCCGAACCATTTGGGTGACTCAAACCCGCTGACGGGTCTTGTGTTTTGTGCTGATTGTGGTGCAAAGATGTACAATAGCCGACAATCCAAGGAATACTACATGGAACGACGCGGCGATAAGGTGTACAAGCACAAAACCACGGACTTTTACACGTGTTCTACCCACGATTTGAGCGACAAAACATGCACATCTGTATGCTCGATGCACTTTATCAGAACAGAAGTCATTCGGACGCTTGTGCTTGATGCAATCCGTAGTGTGAGTGTGTATGTGAACGAAAACGAATCGGAGTTTATCAAACGGATACGCGAAGCTTCAACCATCAGGCAGAACGAAACCGCCAAAAGCCACAAAAAGCGAATAGCGCGCAACTCAAAGCGTATTTCCGAACTCAACAACCTTTTTCGCAAGATGTATGAGGACAACGCGGCGGGGAAATTGTCCGACAGTCGATTTGAAATGATGTCGGCCGAATACGAGCGCGAACAAGCGGAATTGGAAGCACAAAACATTACTCTGCAAACAGAGCTTGACGCATTTGAAACGGAAAGCCTTAAAGCTGACGGTTTCATTGAGGTAGTGCGGCGGTATACGACGTTTGAGGAACTCACAACACCCATGTTAAACGCGTTTATTGAAAAGATTGTCGTGCATGAAGCCGACAAGTCTATCTGAGAGCGCGTCCAGCAAGTGGATATATTCTTCACGTTTATTGGGAAGTTTGACTTGCCGAGTGAGAAGTACGAACCCACGCCCGAAGAATTGGCTAAACAAGAGAAGCAACGGCAAAAACGCGCCAAACAGCGGGAGTATAACCGCCGTTGGTATGCAAGGCAACGTGAGGAGTATGCAAACCAACAAGCAGACAAACTATTGGCGCAGCAGTCCGTCCAATAATCAAGTAAAGATAATGATTGCAACATTAACTCCCGCAATACCCAAACCCTCGAACTCAGCTGTTCGAGGGTTTTTATTTTTGGAGGTGCATATGCAAAACTTGAAACGCAATATCAATATGGG
>CAZOVK010000015.1:0-38020 GCA_964583165.1 uncultured Defluviitaleaceae bacterium
GATTATATGAAAGCTAAGATACAAAAGAAAGAAGCAATAATGGCTACTCAAAATGATATATGTCAAGGTATTATTGCCTTTTCAAGAACCCACAATAGAATTACTTTTTTTGCCATTGCTCATAACGCGGATTTTGAAGCTACAAGCAAATTGTTGATTGATTACACATTGACACAGTTAGACAATGAAAAACAGATTACGGTGAATGTATTAAAAAGTAATGCCCTGATGATACAGAAGGAATTAAGGGTATTCTCTGATTATGGGTTTATTTTTTGCAGTGATGAACTCGAGAATGGGGTTCCGGTTAAAAAACTATGTCGTTTATAAGCGAGTTTGTATGTTAGCCCTTTTGACTCACAAGCACAAAAAAGTCTAAACTGTCGAATATCAATTTGACAGCTTTAGGTGCATATGTTAAGATAATTTATATTGTAGGAGGGGAATAATGGAATTCAAAGTGTATCCTTTTGATACGTTTAACGATTATTTTTGTATAGATATTATGGCATTGTATAAGGGTAAGTGGATATTCTGCAAGCACAAAAAAAGGGATACATGGGAAAACCCGGGCGGGCATATTGAAGAAGGCGAAACACCACTGGAAGCAGCGAAAAGGGAATTATATGAAGAAACGGGAGCAATAACTTTCGATATTGAACCGCTTTGTGATTATTATATCAGCGGGGAAGTAGACGGCAGGTATTTCAAAGGAAATGTGCAGGTTTATTTTGCAGTCGTTCATACCTTGGGTGAATTACCGTCTGACAGCGAAATGGAATTGATAGACTTTTTTGATTCGTTTCCGGATGACATAAAGTTTCCGATGTCACGCGATTTTTTTCCGATAGCATTAGAAAAGAAACAGCGAATAGTAGGAGCATAATCTCATGTCAGCTTTTTTGTCACAAGCACAAAGAAGTCGAAAGCTGTAGAAAGTAATTAAAAAGCTTTCGGTGTATATAAGGATTGTTTATGTAAAAGGAGGACAAGTTTATGCCGATAACCAAAGGCCTAGAATGGTCTTTTAACACAGAAGCTCAAAAATACGAAAAGATGCGCCCGGGGTATGTTTCGGAATTGTACGAGGATATTTTTAGTTACATAACGCTAGGTGAGTCAAGTAATGTTGTCGAGATTGGCATTGGTGGCGGACAGGCTACACTACCGATTTTGAAAACAGGTTGTAAAATGACAGCAGTGGAATATGGCGAAAACTTGGCTGAATTGTGTCGTCAAAAATTTAAGGAATACCCTAACTTTTCGGCCGTAACGGCAAGATTCGAGGAGTTTGAGTGCGCCGATAACGAATACGATTTAATCTACTCTGCTTCTGCATTTCATTGGATACCGGAAGAATTAGGGTATGCAAAAGTTTTTGGAATGCTGAAAAGCGGTGGGGTATTCGCCCGCTTTGCCAACCACCCATACAAAGACAAAGGCAGAGAAGAAATCCACGAAGCCTTGCAAAAAATATATGCCGTGTATATGCCCGGAACACTCGTAGGTAATGAGTATAACGAAGAAGATGCAAAAAGGCGCTCGGCAATCGCTCTAAAATACGGATTTACTGATATATCTTACAAGTTGTATTACCGAACAAGAACGTTTACCGCAAGTGAATATATATTGCTACTCGGCACATATTCTGACCATATCGCGATTGAAGAAAACACAAGAAAGCAGTTTTTTTCAGAAATAGAAAAGGCTATCGATAGTTTGGGCGGCCAAATTACGATATATGATACCATTGACCTACAACTTGCAAGAAAACCTTAACTTCTTATTATTAGCATTATCTTCGTCAGCTTTTTTGACTCACAAGTACATGTTAAATCAAGCCGAACCGCCACATCGTATATGTGGAGGATTGTTCGGTGTCGTGATTCAAAGGTAGCGCAACAAAAGACCGCAGGGTGATTGATTCGAAACGGGGTTTTTGCGATAGGGATGTATGTGAAGATTTATCCATAATTTAACGGGAAAGGCTTTGAACATAGATGATAACTATCAGACCAATGACAATCGAGGATTTAATGTTATTCAAAAAGTGGCTGTACACTCCTCACGTAGCTAAATGGTATCATGACCCGCTTGACTGGATAACGGAGATAGAGCAACAAGAAGGGACTTTTAATTGGATACACCACTTTATTGTTGAGTACGAAAACAGGCAAATCGGGTTTTGCCAATATTACGCTTGTGAAGACAGTGATGACCTTTGGAGCGGATATACGGAAATGGGCGGCTCATACAGTATAGATTATCTAATCGGTGAAACCGATTATCTGGGTAAAGGGTTCGGTAAGAAAATTGTGTTAGCATTGGTTGTAAAAATAAAGAAACTTTGCGATGCAAAACGCATTGTTGTACAACCTGAGACGGAGAATGAGGCTTCTCGAGGGGTTTTGTTATCTTGCGGCTTTGTTTCTGACATAGCGAATGACATCTATGTGCTCACATTACGAGCATAAACCCAGCTAGATTTTTTGACTAACGAGCGATAATTTATTAAGGGCTGTTCGGTTTTTGCTTTGCAACTTTTATTAAAAGGGGTAAATAATATGAGTGCCTATGAAAATGCAATCGCAATTATGAACGAGCGTTTTGGTAAAGACAGCCTTATTTCTGTTGCAACAATGGACGGCAGTCGCCCGTCAGTCCGCATTATAGATGGTTATTATGAGGACGGCTCTTTCTATGTGGTTACATATGCGCTGTCGGGCAAGATGAAGCAGATAAGCGTTTGCCCGGAGGTTGCAGTATGTGGCGAGTGGTTTACCGCTCACGGTATCGGTGAAAACCTTGGTTATGTCAGAGATGAGGGCAACGAAGCGATGATGGCGAAGTTACGCGAGGTGTTCGCCGCGTGGTATGGTAATGGTCATGTTAATGAAGAAGACCCGAATACGTGCTTACTTCGCATTCGCCTTACAGACGGTGTGATTATTGACCACGAAAAGAAATATGGAGTGTGGCAATACAAGATAGATTTTGTCAACGGTACGGTTCATTAACAAAAAACCCGCGATGAGCGGGTTTTTTGTGTTAAAGGGCTTTTTATCGGATGTTATATCGCTATTGAGTTGGGATTATTGACGACAAACCATATCAATGCCAATACCGCGATATGCGCGGGGTAGAATATGTAGAAGCCCCATTTGACCTTTTTGCCTTGTTTGCCGTTGTAGACGAAGACCAGCGGAGCCGCTACAAGTGCGAACCAGAAGACAGTTAGGCTTTCTTGACGAAACATCATTTGCCCCGGGAGTGAAAACAAATGTATGCCGAAATCTGCGAATTTTGTTTGGACATAGGGATAGGCGTACTCGGTAAATATCACGGCTATCATGGCCAGTGTTCGAGTAAGCCTGTTTTCGGGCTTGGCAAGATAGAATACGAAGATGAAAATTATGCCGTACATGCCATAGTCAGTGCCCATAATGCTACCGAGTAAGAATATCGGTATGCAGAGCAGAATCGCGAGTATACCGCGCGGAAGTCTGGATTTTGGGTTGATTTCGGCTTCAGGCAGGGCGTGACTGAGCCATAGTTGGGTGGCTAGGTAGGTTAGAAAACCAACACCCAACAGAATACGCCAATTTATAATACCTTGAAGCATAAACGACGGTATTAGAAAAGCCGGGATAAGCAGAAGTGGCGGAAGCGCGAGCCACGGCTTTTGCTTGGTTTTGAGTTTCTCATAGATTACTATACAAGACGCGCCGAACAGCAAAGTATAGAAGATGTTGGTTTGACCGAAGAAGTTGATGTTTAAGTGTAACACGCCGTCGTTTTGATAGTTCATGAACGCGATGTCAAAGGGGATTTCTGAGATTAAGGCGAATAGACCGAGCCGTAACAGATACTTGTAGATATTCTTTGTATACCTACAGCCTTGGGCTATTAAGTAGGCATAAATCGGGAAGGCAATGCGCCCGATTAGGCGAAAAACATAAGGTGTTGACGCGGGGAAGACCGCGCCGATGTGGTCAATCAACATACAGATTGACGCGATGATTTTCAGTGCGAAAGCTGTCATATATCACCTCTGAATTATTTGGTTAATTCTACCACAGATAGATATGAAATTCAATTGGCTTCTTTGTGAACAGATAATTATACAAATCTTTAATTCGTTTTAAGGTTGGTTTAAGTTTTGGGGTTTATAATGACCTTACAAATTATTTGGAGGTTATGTTGTTATGGCTAGAAAAGGTATGGCTTTGGTTTTATGTGTGTTGTTGGTCGTGGGATTATTAAGCGGATGTTTCAAGGCTACGGATGTGCCCAGTAGCGGCGATTCGCCCACGCCTAAGGCTGTTGTTATGGGGCGGTATGTGGAAAACGAGATACTGAGTGCGGCGGAAACCTATTATATAGGCAGTTTCAAGGACGCAGGCGAGCGCATTGTTTTCTATGTAATGGAGCGCGTGGGTGAACGTGAGGTCAATATTAAGCGCAATGTTATTACCAAAGACGGTACTGTAGAAAGCGTTGATGTCGATTGGCTGAATAGGCTTTCTAAGGAGGGCGCAAACATACATAATGTGTCGGAGAACGCGGCGGGTGTTGCTTACGCTGTTTATATGGATGCGGAGAACGCGTTTAAGCTGGCGCGTTTTCGTGATGGCGCTGTTGAGTACATAGACATGCCGAACTGGGTGCAGTTTAACTTTGCCGAAGGCGGCGGAGGGGTATTCTCGTTGGATGAAACGGAGGAGAAGACATACATGCCGACGGGAGTTATTGCGTTGGATGGCGGTTTTCTTGCTCTATATGACATAGACGGGGTTTTTGAGTATGACGAAAGCGGGAATCTCGTGCGGCAATATGCGGAAACGGGTTATACGAATTGCGCTGTCTTGTTTGAAAATCGGTTGGCGCTGTTTGAGATGGAGAGCGGACTTATTACAGTGTATGATGTGGCGACAGGTGAGGCCTTAGAAACGGCGACGTATAGCACTGACGCGGGCGACTTTATGGGCATTAGAAGTGGGTTTGTATTGGGGCTTGACGCGGGCGGGCTGTTTGTGGTAACGGGTGAAGGCGTGTATCGGCATAGTGGCGGTGAATGGAACATGGTTGTTGACGGCGGTTTAACGTCATTGGGGATGCAGAACCTCATGATTGCGGGGGTTATGAGTGACGGTGAATCATATTACGCGTTTTTGAACGGTACAGCGCTTAGTGTTGCGCGGTTTGAATTTGACGAATCAATGCCCGCTGAACCAGCTATTACACTGGAGGTTTTCAGCTTACGCGATAATAACACCATTCGTCAAACTATAGGTGAGTTTCAGCGCGAAAACCCTGATGTGCGTGTGAATTTCAGAATCGGGCTTGCGGACGAGAACAGCGCGAATGAGGAGGATGTTATACGCGCGTTGAATACGGAGATTTTGAACGGCAAAGGCCCTGACTTACTCGTTTTAGATGGCTTGCCCGTAGATTCATACATTGAAAAGGGTGTTTTGGGCGATATAAGTGGGTTGGCTGACGAGTTGCAGAACGCGGGCATGTTTGAGGCTTTGGCGAACGCGTTTAAGCGTGGCGGCGCGGTTTATGGCTTGCCTACGAGGTTTTCTGTGCCTGTGATGGTGGGGGACAAGAGCCACTTGGCGGAAATTACTTCGCTTTCTGATTTGGTTAGGGCTGTTCGCGATTCGTATGAAGAGAATGTGAACTTGCTACGGATTTCCGATAGTCTTTACAGTGAGAACGGTATAATGATGGATTATTACGGCAGTTGTGTTGACAATTGGATGAACGAGGACAATTCGATAGACGAGAACGCGCTTGCGGTTTATCTATCCGACATGCTGGCGCTTAACAATGTGATAAAGGAGAACGCGCCTGAAAATAACGGTGAGCTAGGCGTAATTGCCGTTTCGGGCGGCGGGCGAGGTAGCGAAACATTCGATATGAGCCCGCTTGATTTGCGCGACGGAAAGGCGCTTATGAGCGCGACAACACTGGGAGGCGTGTTTGCGCTACGGATTTTTTGCTCTAGCTTGAACGGTATGGATAACATGGGTTTGGCGGGTATGTTTAATCAGAAGAAATTCTGCGCGCAGGGGACAATCGGTGTTGTGGCTTCGGGTAAGCAGACAGCTATCGCCGAGCAGTTTGTGAAGCTGGCACTGTCGCGGACGGTTCAGGACGCGTATTTGTATGATGGCTTCCCTGTCAATAGGGAGTCGCTGAAACTCACGCTTGATGAGCATATGGAGGACAACACAACGGACATGGGTTTCATAGAGTTTTGCGAGGGGCTTGAAACTCCGGTTGTGATTGACAATGTGATTCGCGCGGCGGTTGAAGAGCAGGTGCCCGCGCTGATAGCCGGCGAGGTCACGCCGGAGGAGGCCGCTAAGAATATTGTGGCGGCGACTAAGCTTTATTTGAGCGAATAACGAGGGTTGAAAATGGGCTTGGGCAATATGCAGAGGTCGGCGGTGCGCTGGTTGGCTGTGTTTCTGTGCGTGGTGATTGGGTTCACGGTTCTTTCGCGCATGGCTGACAGCGTGACGGTTGCGCGGGTTAAGACCGACACAGTGAAGTCGGGGTTTTTGACACATAGGGTCACGTTGCGTGGGGTGTTTGAGCCTGTGCGGGAGTTGGAAGTGACGGCAAGTTGGGATTTGCGCGTGGTTGAGGGGTTTGTGAAGACAGGGCAAACCGTGGCGGCGGGTGACGAACTACTGGCGGTGGATTTAGATGAAGTCACAGAAAAGCTTGAACAGTTGAAGAATGAGCAGGCGATACGCATGATTAAGCTGGATTTGGCGGAGAGCGGTTTTGTCGGTAATGATGATGGGGCTGTCGCTGACGCACGATTCAAGCTTGAGAGGGCTAAAACAGATTATGAGAAGCTGTTAGTGGCATTAGAGCGGGAGAGATTAAGGGCTGACGAGGATTTAGCCGATGCGCAAACGGCTGTTGATGAAGCGGAAGCCGATTTCACCCACATTTATGGCAAGACACGTGATGAACTGATTAAGGCGGCGCGGGAAAAGGTTGATGCGGCGCGTGAGGCGTCAGAGACCACAAGGGCGGCGGCCGATGAAGCAATAAAGGGCGCTAAGTATGCCTACGAATTAGCACTGGCGCAAAACAAGGCGGCTGTGAAAGCGGCAGAAAACGACCTTGCGGACGCAAAAGAGCGGTTGGAGAAGGCGAAACGTTCATACGACAAGGCGGTTGAGAATCACGGCAAGCAAGGTGACGCATATTACAATGCGCAAAACGCGCTTTATTATGCCCAAACTCGACTGAATGGGGCGCTTGAGCGGTTAGCGAATCTGGAAAAGGAAGGGGCGGGGGCTGACGTGATAGCCCCCGCGCAGGCTGAGGTTACCGCGGCTGAACGCGCTGTTGAGGGGGCGCAGGCAAAGGTTAATTCCTTTGATTTAGACGATAAGAGCGCGGTTGATGAAGCCAAAGAAATTGTGGATGCTACTCAAAAGGCATATGACCGAGCGAAAGCGGCTTTGGCTGATGCTCAAAAGCCCTCGCTGGATATTGAACGCGCCGAAGATGTTTTGAATGATACGGTAGATAAGCAGAATAGGGCCGTCGAGAAAGCCGAGGTTGCGTTATTGAAAGCGGAGAACGAGTTGGCCGAAATCGAAGGTAACGAGGATTTTTCGGAAGAGGACGCAATAGCCGCCGCCCAAAAATCACTCGAACAAGCGCAAAGGGCGTTAACCGCGGCCTTGCGTAAGTTTGAGGATGGCATAGTAGCGGCTGATGAGCGTAGGGCTTCGGCTGAACGCGCGGTTGAAGACGCAAACAGGCAGTTGGAGGAAGCCCAAAAACAGAACACCGCGAATGCACGTGATAATGAGCGAAGCCGCAAGCAAAACGAAGCGGAAATGCTGGGGCTTTTAGCAGAAATCAAGACGGCTGATAAGACAATCGGGTTATTAACTGAGTTGGCGACAAACGGTGGTAAGGTTTTATCACCCGTGGACGGCGTTGTTTTGGCGATTGCCGAGAATGGCGCGATTGCGCGAAATACTTTGCTTTGTAAGTTATCGCTGTCTGATGCGGGGTTTGGGTTTTCGGCTAAGATTGATGAGGATGACGCAAAGTACATAGCTGTAGGTGATAAGGGGTTTTTGACCTACGCCGACCGCGGGAACACAAAGCGCATCGAGACCGCCATTACGTCAATCAGCCCGCCTGACGAAAACGGGGAGGTTGAGGTAATCAGCCGCTTGCCGGCCGCCGCTTACCCCGTCAAGGCTTCTGGCGAGTGGGTCATATCTAAGCAGTCGGAGAAGCAGAACGCATGTTTGCCGTTGTCGGCGTTGCATAGTGACGAGCTGGGCGAGTATGTGTTGGCTGTGCGTGATTCTAAGTCGGTTTTGGGTAATGAGCAAACCGTGGCGCGGGTGGCTGTAAGCGTGATTAGCCGCGACAGTCAGAAGATGTCGATTGAAGGCGCGTTCATGCGTGATGATTTGGTTGTGACGTTTTCGAACAAGCCGATTGCGGAGGGGGACAGGGTTTTTGTTCAAGGTTCGTAGGTTTGGCGCGGTGATTGTGTTTGGCGTTTTGTTATGGTGTGTGTGTGGTTTCGCGGTATATCAGGTTAATCGGGTGGCGGGTGTTGTGGCGGCGCGGTTTGATAGCGCCGGGGTCAGCCCTGCCGCGCTCGACACCCAAATGGGGTTTTTGAGGGAAGACGGCGCGGTTGTGCCGAGGGTCACACTCTGGTTTGACGACAAGATTCGGCGCGTTTATGGGTATATCGAGGACGTTATCTTAGGGGATGTTGTTGCAGGAGGTTTTCCGACTAAGGGTGAAGAGGGAGCCTGTGCAGTCAGCACGGCTACAGCGTTTGAGAAATGGGGAAGTTTCGAGGTTATCGGGAAGACGCTCACGATTGACGGTGAGGACTATACGGTACGGGGCGTTATTGAGGACACGGAAGATTTGGTTGTGGCTCAGGTGGGAAGTGACGATTTAACCGAGTTTTCACATGTGGTAGTGCATGCGTCAGTTGAGGAAGCTAAGTTATTGTTCACGAAATTCGGTTTTGACGGCGCGGTTTTCATCGATTATTCATTGTGGGCATGGGCGGCCGCTAAGCTTCTTTGGTTGCCGGGTTATGTTCTGGCGTGTATGATAATTACTAGATTTTCACGCGGATTCTACGCCGTAATTGCTTCGTTTGTTTGGTTTCTCGTGTATGAAAGCCCACGAATGCCACAAAACCTGATACCTAACAAATGGGCTGATTTAGCCTTTTGGGGAAGGACTGTCGGTAATGTGTTCGGGGATATTCGGGTGTGGCTCGAAGCCCCTACACATCTGGATTTCTTCATAATTATATGGCTGTTGGTGGGGTTGGTTGCGTCAATATGTGCGGTTGGGTTGCTTGCGTATGGGGGGAGAGGGCTTGCGGAATAGAAGGCGAGGGAACGAATATTCGGGCGGGGTTGTGCCGTGGCTTTTCCTTGCGCCCAGTTTGGTTTTGATGGTAATATTTGTGCTTGTGCCGTTTCTTGACGTTGTGCGGAGGTCGTTCTTTTCGGCAATGGGCGGGCAGTTTGTGGGAATCGCGAATTACTTAACAGTGCTCAACAACGAGAGTTTCAGACTGGCGGCATCGAACACAGCGCGGTTTATTGCACTGTGTTTGCCGATTCTGATAGTTTTTTCGGTGGCGCTTGCGCTTTTGGTGAATGCGGGCGGGGATAGACGCGGGGTGTTCAAGACGACATTTCTTGTGCCACTCGCGATACCCGTTGCTTCGATTGTGTTGTTGTGGCGGGTTGTGTTTCATGGCAATGGGCTTTTGAATGCCGCGATTGTGGGTTTCGGGCTTACGCCTGTTGACTGGATGAACGGAGAAACGGCACTGGGTGTACTGATTTTCAGTTATATATGGAAAAACGCAGGCTATAACATGATTCTGTGGCTGTCGGGTTTATCGGGCATTTCGCCCGCGCTTTACGAAGCCGCCTCGCTGGACGGCGCAGGGGCGTTTCAGAGGTTTCGGGCAATCACTATGCCAGCGCTTGTGCCAACGCTGTTTACTGTGGCGGCATTGTCTGTTTTGAACGCGTTTAAGGTGTTTCGTGAGGCGTATTTGCTCGCGGGCTCCTACCCGCATGACTCGATTTATATGTTACAACACCTATTCAACAACTGGTTTTTGCGCCTTGATGTAGACAAGATGAGCGCGGGGGCTGTGATGATGGCGGCGGCCGTGTTTGTGTTGATTATGATTTTGCAAAGATTGTGGGGGCGTGAATCATGAAAAGGTGGCTGATATACGCGGCTTTGGCATTAGTTGCGCTGTTCGTGTGGGTTCCGCTGTGGCTTGTGATTTCGGGGGCGCTCATGGGCGCTGAGGAAGCCGCGTTAAACCTTGCGCCTGTTATGGCGAACAAAAACGGGTACGCGCTTTGGCCGCTGTTGCCGCAATACCCTGAGTTAAGCCCTATTGTGGGGCTGTTTCTTGATTCGCCGTCGTTCTTTGTGATGTTTTGGAACTCGTGTTTGCAGGTTTTGCCCGCCGTTGTGGGGCAGGTGTTGATTGGAGCTCCCGCGGCTTGGGCGTTCGCGAGATTTCAGTTTCGCGGGAAGAAGGTCTTGTTTTCGCTGTATATCGTGCTGATGCTCATGCCGTTTCAGGTGACCATGGTTTCTAATTATCTGGTTTTGGATTTGTTCGGGCTGTTGGATTCGCACTTTGCGATTATCATACCAGCGGCTGTTTCGGCTTTTCCAGTGTTTATTATGACGCGATTTTTTGTGGCAATACCTAAGCCGCTCACAGAAGCCGCCGCGCTGGACGGCGCGAATGCGTTTCAGATTTTCTGGCATGTGGGTTTACCACTCGGCGCTCCGGGGATTCTGTCGGCTGTGGTGCTTGGGTTTTTGGAGTATTGGAACGCGCTCGAAGCGCCGCTTACGTTCTTGCGTGATGCGGTCAAGTGGCCGCTGTCGCTATATTTGCCCGCGATAACGGCCGATTCGGCGGGTTCGGCGTTGGTGGCTTCTGTTATAATGCTGATTCCCGCGCTTCTCGTGTTCTTGTTCGGGCAGAAGTATCTTGAACAGGGCATTGCAGCGGCGGGTTTGAAAGGGTAGGGGATATTTTGAGTGTTGTCAGTATTGAAAAGGTGAACAAGGTATATACGAATGGCGTTCATGCCGTCCGCGACATGGATATGCTCATAAATGACGGTGAGTTTCTCGTGTTTGTGGGGCCTTCGGGCTGTGGCAAGACTACGCTGTTGCGCATGATTGCGGGGTTGGAGAGCGTTCAAAGTGGGGTTATAAGGCTAGATGATAGGGTGATTAACCGCGTTGAGCCGAAAAAACGCGATATGGCGATGGTGTTTCAGAATTACGCGCTGTACCCGACTATGAGTGTGGCGGACAATATCGGGTTTCCGCTGAAGATGCGACGGGTGAAAAATGTTGAACGGGTTGGGCGTGTGAGTGATGTCGCGGCGCGTTTGGGGCTGACGGATTTGTTGAAGCGCCGCCCCGCCGAATTGTCTGGCGGTCAGCGTCAACGCGTGGCTTTAGCGCGGGCAATGATTCGTGAGCCGCGACTGTTTCTGATGGATGAGCCGCTGTCGAATCTCGATGCGAAACTGCGCGTTTCGACACGGCGCGAGATTGTGGCTTTACAGCGCGATTTGGGCGTGACGACGGTTTATGTGACGCATGACCAGGTTGAGGCCATGAGTATGGGTGACAGAATAGCCGTTATAAATGATGGAGAGCTTCAACAGATTGGCACGCCGCGTGAGTTATACGACACGCCCGCGAATCTGTTCACGGCGGCGTTTATCGGGTCGCCGCAAATGAATATTTGGGAAGCGGAGGTTGTGAGCACGAATGGGCGAACGTGTTTGACTTGTGGGAATGCGCGATTTGAGGTTCATAATATACCGCAGGGCTTGGGAAAGAGGGCTTATGTGGGCATTCGCGCCGAGGATATACATTTTTTTGATAATGAGCACGGACATTTACATACACGAATCGGCGGAATTGAATTTTATGGGCGCGAAAATATGGTATACTTAGAATGTGAGGGGTTGGATGGGCTGACTGTGATGACGGGCGCGGATTTCTCGGGTCTTGTCGGCGAGGCATGTTGTGTGAGGTTTGATGTGAATAGGTTACACTTTTTTGATATAGAAACAGGGCAAAGGGTATAGCGGGGGCAAAGATGCGGGTTTTGATGGTTGAGGACGAGCGATACATGGCGGAGGCCGTCGCGAGTGTGCTCAAAAAGAACAACTATACGGTTGATTTGGCTTTTAACGGCGAGGACGGGTTAGACGCGGCGTTATCGGGTATTTATGATTTGGTGATTTTGGATATAAACCTGCCTAAGCGTGATGGGTTGAGCCTGCTTAGGGAGATGAGGGGCGCGGGGCTTTCTGTGCCTGTCATTTTGCTGACGGCAAAGGGTGAAACGGAGGACAAGGTGAAGGGGCTTGATTTCGGCGCGGATGATTATCTGGCGAAGCCGTTCAAGACAGATGAATTGTTGGCGCGGCTTAGGGCGTTGTCGCGCAGAAAGGCGGGGTTTATACCCCAGAGTGTGCTTACGTTTGGGGACATTGAGTTGAACCCACACACGCTTATGTTACAGACAGAGCAGGCGCATTATAAGCTTACGTTGAAGGAGAGCCAGCTTTTGGAGTTACTAATCAACATGCGCGGGATGGTTATTTCCAAGAATGCGATAATCGAGAAGCTTTGGGGGTATGAAACCGAGGCCGAAGATAACCACGTAGAGGTTTATGTGTCGTTCTTGCGAAAGAAACTGTTAGCTATGCAGTCAAAAACGGTCATACAGACAATACGCGGCGTGGGCTACATGCTTACGGTGGGTAAGGGGTGATTTTATGTTTAAGGCCATGCGGAATCGGTTGTTGATTTTGAATATGGTGATTATTTCGGTGTTGCTGTTGGGGGCGTTTTCTTCTATTTACGTGATGACCTATATAAATATAGATAATGAGAACCGCGCAATGTTGTATAGCTCTAATTATACACAGGAGTTTGCGCCTATTGCGGCGGATGAAATTATTACGGGCGAGGTTTATATAACTATAAAAATGGACGTGCGGCGCATTCGTATAATACTGGACGCTGAAAAGAATGTGGTCGGTCATGAGTCGGCGGCAGAGTACCCGGATGCGTTCTATGACGAGATAGCGGCAATGGCATTAAAGAGCGGCGGGAAGTTTTCATATGCAGATAGGCAGTGGATGAGTGATACAATAGGCATTTCGACAACAGCGGCATATGAAAGTGATGACGGGAGTTATATTTTACATTTGAATGAAGAAGTCAACGAAATCTTGTTGTTGGATATAACGGACTCACAGGTATATATGTCGCAACTGTTGGTCGCGTTCTTTGTGATTGGTGTCATTTCGTTGTTGGTTATTTATTTCATCAGTCTGTTTTTCGCGAACCGCTCGATACGCCCAATAGCGGCGGCTTGGGACAAGCAGAAGCAGTTTATAGCCGACGCCTCGCATGAACTCAAAACGCCGATAACGATAATTGATGCGAATGTGGACGCGCTGATAGTTAATCAGCAAGAAACGATAGAAAGTCAGATGAAATGGATTGATTATATCAGAGCAGAGAACGAGCGCATGAGCAAGCTGGTTACGAATCTGCTCTTTTTGGCGAAGCATGACGACAACGGGGCGCGGGTTGAGTTGACAGTTGTTAATCTGTCTGAGATTCTGACAGATGTTTTGTTGCGCATGGAGGTTGTGTTATATGAAAAGGGTTTGAGGTTAGAGCGTGAAATCCCGCCTAGTGTGATGGCAAAGGCTGACGCTGAGAAGGTGAAGCAGGCGCTAATGATTCTTTTGGATAACGCGCTGAAATACACAGAGCAAAACGGGCTAATACGTGTGAGCGTGAAACAGACGCATAACGCGTGCTATATTACGGTTTTTAACACGGGCAAGGGTATAGAAAAAAAGGACACCGAGCGGATTTTTGACCGCTTTTACCGCGCTGACGAATCGCGTGAGCATGATGGCGGTTATGGGTTGGGGTTGCCGATTGCGAGGGCTTGTGTTGAGAGTATGGGTGGGCATTTGACCGTTGAGAGTGAGTTGGGGCGACATGCAGCGTTTGTTTTTACACTGACTCGATAATGTGCAAATTGTAAGCATATAATTGGAAGAGACTCGACTATTTGTGAAAAAATCAGTGACACTCACAATATGTTTATTGACATTGAACAAACTCACGTGTAAAATGAGTGGTAGGATTGTAATGTTACCGCACTTTTTACATACAGCGAGGTATTTCAATGAGTAGTGAAGAAAACATAACGCCCCCGAATGGTACGGAACCATTGATTGAGGTCAACGACCTCTTTGTTACCTACACAACGGGCGGCGAGGTTGTACGTGCCGTCAACGGCATTTCTTTTGCGCTTGAAAAGGGTAAAACGCTCGGGCTTGTGGGCGAAACGGGCGCAGGCAAAACGACGACGGCGCTCAGTATTTTGAAGCTTTTGCCGAAACTCACGGGCAAGATTGAAAGCGGCAGTATCATGTTCAACGGCAAGGACATAACGAAGGCGACCGAAGCAGAGATGAGAAATGTCCGTGGGGAACTTATCGCAATGGTGTTTCAAGACCCCATGACGAGCCTTAACCCCGTTCTGACTGTCGGTGAACAGATACGCGAAGCGATTGCGCTACATATGAAGATTAGCCGCGCCGAAACGGAAGCCAGAGTTGAGGAGATTTTGGAACTCGTGGGCATTCCGGCGGCGAGAAAGAATGAGTATCCACATCAATTTTCGGGTGGCATGAAACAGCGCGTTGTTATTGCAATTGCGTTGGCTTGTGACCCTATGTTGTTGTTGGCTGACGAGCCGACGACGGCGCTTGATGTTACGATTCAGGCGCAAATTCTCGATATGATGGACGCGCTCAAACATAAGCTTAAAACGGCGATTCTCTTAATAACGCATGACCTCGGCGTTGTGGCAGAATTTTGTGATTATGTGGCGATTATGTATGCGGGCGAGATTGTCGAAGCGGGGAGCGCGAAACAGATTTTTGAAGCCAAGGAGCATCACCCATACACAATCGGTTTGTTCAGCTCCATACCCGATTTGACAATTGAGAGCCGCCGCCTGAACCCCATTGACGGGCTTATGCCCGACCCGACAGAGTTGCCACCGGGTTGTAAGTTTCACCCGCGTTGCCCTCACGCGTTGGAGGTTTGCAAGAGCAACGAACCCGCCGAGCGCGTGGTTGACGGACATAGGATTAAATGTCACCTCTATTCACAGGCTGAAAAGGGGGTAAGCAAATGAGCGAATCAAGCTTTTTAGAAATTGTTGACTTAAAGAAATATTTTTCGACACCGGCGGGGAATCTCCATGCCGTTGACGGGATTAACTTCTCGATTAAAAAGGGTACGACACTAGGCGTTGTGGGCGAGTCGGGCTGCGGTAAGTCTACGCTCGGGCGCGTGATTCTGAGGCTTTTGGAAGCCACGGAAGGCAAGATTATCTTTGAGGGTCGTAACATTTTAGAATGTTCGCGGCAAGAAATGCGGGCGTTGCGTCAGAAGATGCAGATAATCTTTCAAGACCCATACGCGAGTCTGAACCCGCGTATGACGGTACTAGATACAATTGGGCACCCGCTTAAAATCAACGGCGTTTGTAAGACGCGAGACGAATTGGATGACAGGGTAGCCAAGCTTATGGATACTGTGGGTTTGGCACGGCGGCTTGCGTATTCTTACCCGCATGAGCTGGACGGTGGGCGCAGACAGCGTATCGGCATTGCGCGGGCGTTGTCGCTTGACCCGACATTTGTTGTCTGTGACGAACCCGTGTCGGCCCTCGACGTGTCGATTCAAGCCCAGATTCTGAACCTGATGATGGACTTGCAGGAGGAACGCGGGCTTACATATATGTTTATTACGCATAACCTGTCGGTTGTTAAGCACATTTCAAATGAGATTGCGGTAATGTATCTGGGGCAATGTGTGGAGAAGGCGACCAGCAGCGAGCTGTTCAAGAATCCGCTTCATCCGTATACGCGCGCGCTTCTCGACGCGATACCGACGCCTGTTTTGAAGGAAGAGGGGCACAAACGTAAGACGATACACGGTGAAATCACTTCGCCGATTAACCCGCCCGCGGGTTGCCGTTTCGCGGCGCGTTGCCCGCATGTGAAGCCCGAATGCTCCGAGCATGTGATACCGTTCAAAGAGGTTGAACAAGACCATTTCGTACAATGTGTCTTGTACTGATGACCATATTTCGCGTTCAAGATAACGCTTTAATGGTGACATAATTTTTATGGAGGTAAATATGAAGAAACTGCTTGCTCTCACATTGGCGGCTATTATGCTCGCCCTCGTAGCTTGCGCACCGCAAAGCAGCAATACACCCAGCAGTCAACCCAGCAACCAACCCAGCAACGCGCCGTCAAATGCACCGTCACAGAGTGCCCCCGCCCCCTCACAGGCAACGGCCCCCACAAAAGACACCGTTACAATGGCTGTCTATTCTGACTTCAAGACTTTTGACCCCATGAACAGCGGTATGACGCTGGATAAGGTTGTTTATCAGAACGTGTTTGATACGCTGTTGAACCTCTATGAAGGTGAGTATGAAAAGACACTCGTTTCGGATTATTCCGTGTCGGAAGACGGTCTGGTTTATACTTTTAACCTGAAGGCGGGCGTGAAATTCCACAACGGCGAAACGCTTAAAGCTTCTGACGTGGCTTTCTCGCTTGAAAGGGCCAAGGTATCGACTTCTCACGCGACAAGCACGAAGCCCATCAGCAAGATTGACACACCGGACGATTCAACAGTTGTTGTGACGCTCAATAAGCCCTATGTGCCGTTTTTGATGGCTGTTGCGGCTTCCGTACCTATGATGAACGAGAAGGCTGTCAGTGACGCGGGTGAAAACGTCGGCGTTACGCCAATCGGCACTGGCCCGTATAAGTTCGTGAAGTTTGACCCGGGTCAACAGGTTGTGCTTGAAGCGTTTGAGGAATGCACAACAAATACCGCAAAGATTAAAAACGCCGTTTTCAAGGTAATTATCGACCCGTCGTCGGCTCTTGTGGCGACAGAAACAGGTGAAATCGACCTTACTTACAACATCCCGCCGATAGCCGTTACACAGATTCAATCTAACCCAAAACTCGGTTATATCGGCATACCGACTCTCGGCAGTTGCTACATGGTTTATAACCTCGAAAAAGCTCCGTTTAATGACGTTAACTTCCGTCTTGCGCTGAACTATGCGATTGACCCGCAAGAAATTATTGACGTAGCTGTAGACGGTATGGCAGAACCCTCGAATGGTATCTGGGATAGCCGTTACGCCGGTTATTCGCCCGAATATAACCCACTTGGTTATAATGAAGAGAAGGCGAAGGAATATTTGGCGAAATCGGGCTATAACGGCGAAGAAATTTTCTTCCGCGCCGGTTATGAGAACTACAAAAAGATTGGTCTTGTCGTACAGGAACAGCTCAGAAAAATCGGCGTAAACATGAGGGTTGAGCAGATGGAAGCCAACGCTTGGGTATCCGATATGAAGAGTGGCAATTATGACATCTCGTTCGTTGGTATGACTTATGACCTCGATGTAGACTATTGGGAGAACGTGTTCGGTTCGGGCGCTATTGATGCGTATAACTTCTCGCGTCTGAATCGCCCCGAAGTAGACAAGGCTTTCGCAGACGGCAAATCGATTCTTGACCCCGCCGCCCGTGCCGCGAACTACTCGGTCATTCAAAAGGTTCTCTATGAAGAGGCCGTTGTAGTACCCGTTTATTTCAAGACCAGCCCTTGCGCATATAACGCCGACCTCAAAATCAACCGCGTTTATCCGCTTGGCTTCGCTAAGGTTTGTGACCTTGAATGGACGAAATAGTTTTATTTTTGGGCGGGGAGAACCTCCCCGCCTCTTTACCCTCGGACTTGAAAGGGTTGTATTATGGCAAAATATGTGTTAAAAAGGGTACTACTGCTGATACCTGTGCTGTTGGGCGTTTCGTTTATCGTATTTACGATAATGTCTATGACACCGGGCGACCCAGCGACGACAATGCTTGGGCCGGGCGCCACCAAAGAGGATATTCAGCGCGTTAACGAAGAACTCGGGTATTATGACCCGTTTGTCGTGCGTTATGCGAACTATGTTTTACATGCCGTTCAGGGTGACTTCGGCAAGTCTTACAGAACGAATCAACCCGTTTTCGGTGAGATTTTTTCGCGCTTTCCAACGACATTAAAGCTGGCTGTCGGCGCAATTTGTATTGCCGTTGTTATCGGCATACCGATTGGGATTTTGTCGGCCGTTAAGCAATATTCGGCGTTCGATATTGTCAGCACGGTTGTTGCGATGTTCCTTGCGTCTGTACCACAATTTTGGCTTGGGCTTATGGCGATGTTGTTGTTTTCGCTGTATCTCGGGTGGTTGCCATCATTTGGTATCGACTCGTGGAAGCATTTCATCATGCCGACGTTCACGCTTTCATTACCGTGTGCGGCTTCGATTGTGCGTCTGACGCGTTCGGCCATGTTAGAGATTATCCGCCAAGATTATATTAGGACGGCACGCGCCAAAGGTGCCCCCGAAAGCATGATTATTTGGAAGCACTCGCTTAGGAACGCTCTTATGCCGATAGTTACTGTTGTAGGTATTAATTTTGGTTATCTGCTCGGTGGCGCGGTTCTCGTCGAATCGATATTCGGCATACCCGGTGTCGGCACGCTGACGATTAACTCGATAAGAATGAAAGACATACCGCAAACCACGGCATCTGTTATGTTTCTGGCGCTGATTTATATCGTAATGATGCTGATTGTTGATGTACTCTATGCGTATATCGACCCCAAAATCAAGTCAAAATACTCAAAAGCTAAGAAGGTGAGCGCAAATGCAAAGCAGCCGCAACCGTCCGTTTGATTCAAAGAAGAAGAGCGGTTTTGCCGAGATTTGGCGCCGCTATAAAAAGAGTAAAACAGCCGTTTTTGGGCTTGCCGTGCTCGCGGTCATCTTGTTTTTGGCGTTATCAGCCAATTTCTTTCTTGACTATGAGGGGCAAGCTATAACACAGAACAACAAAAACAGGCTCGCGGCTCCTACCGCTCAACATTGGTTCGGTACTGACGAATATGGGCGCGACACGTTCACGCGCGTCATATTCGGCGCGAGAAACTCCCTGTTTTTAGCGTTCACGGCGACAGCCATCAGCCTTACAGTAGCGTGTTTTATCGGCTCTGTCGTAGCGTTTTACGGCGGAATGTTAGATAATGTGGTCATGCGAATCTTGGATATGTTCATGGGTATACCGCTGATTCTGCTTGCTATCGCTGTTTCGGCGGCGCTTGGCCCCGGTATGAGAAATCTGATTTTGGCGATAACCGTTGCTCAAGTGCCGAACTTTACGCGTATTGTGCGTTCGGTTATACTGAGTATTGTTGGTCAGGAGTATATAGAGGCGGCGCGTTCTTACGGTTCATCTGATATGAACATAATCGTCAAACAGATTCTGCCTAATGCCATTGGTCTGATTATTGTTCAGGCCACAATGTCTATTTCTACAATGATTTTAACAATCGCGGCGTTAAGTTATATCGGCATGGGTATGCAACCCCCCGCGCCCGAACTCGGGGCGATGTTGAACGACGGCAAGGAGTTTATGAGGTATTCGCCGTTTCTCGTTGTGTTCCCGGGGCTTACTATTGCGATAACCGCGCTGTCGCTGAATTTAATGGGCGACGGGTTGCGTGACGCGCTTGACCCGCGCTTGAAAAATTAAATACAAAGGAGAAATCATGAAGAAGATTATTATCTACGGAAGCAAGCTCTGAGCGCCGTGTGCTAAAGTGAAAGAGGTTCTTTCCAACGCCGGTATCAAATATGCTTATTGTGACATCACTGAAAGTCTGGTTTTCTTACGCGCTTACCTGCGCCTTCGCGATTTTCACCCCGCGTTTGACGCTGTGAAGGAATTACCTTCGCTGGGGATTCCTGTAATTATCGTCAACGACGGTGAAGATGTAATTTTCAATTTTGACGAATCAATGATTGACAGATTGCAATAAAAATAAAAGGGCGGTTCCGAAAGGCACCGACCCTTTTATTTTTGCATAGCAATTAAAGTGTACTATTCTGTGTGATGCAATTTTATTCCTAATTTCTGTCAATAAGTGAAATACTCGTCACAAATTCTGCGTTATTTCGGCTTTTTGAAAGAATTTCCGTGACTTTTTCTGTGACTTCCTGTGTTGAGACTCGTGATACTGCACGGCGAATGGTGTAAATAGCTTCTAATTCTGATGATGATAGCAGGAGTTCTTCGCGACGCGTACCCGATTTGAAGATGTCGATAGCCGGGAAGATACGTTTTTCGCTCAAACGGCGGTCAAGAATAAGCTCCATATTACCTGTGCCCTTAAATTCCTCGAAGATTACGTCGTCCATTTTACTGCCTGTGTCTACGAGGGCTGTAGCAAGGATTGTCAGTGAGCCGCCACCTTCAATATTACGCGCCGCGCCGAAGAATTTCTTGGGCATATAGAGCGCCGCGGGGTCAAGACCGCCCGATAACGTGCGTCCGCTTGGCGGTATGGTGAGGTTGTAGGCGCGGGATAGACGCGTTATAGAATCGAGCAGAATTACCAAGTCCTTGCCCTGTTCGACTAGGCGTTTCGCGCGGTCAAGCACCATTTCAGCCACTTTTTTGTGATGGTCTGGGGTTTCGTCAAATGTGGAATAGACTATTTCAACATTTTCGCCCATGATTGAACGCTGCATGTCAGTGACTTCTTCGGGGCGCTCGTCAATCAATAATACAATCAAGTGCATTTCTGGGTGATTATCTGTTATCGCGTTTGCGATTTTCTTGAGCAAAACGGTTTTGCCGGCTTTCGGCGGTGAAACAATCATGCCGCGCTGACCGCGCCCAATCGGAGCCACAAGGTCGATAAGGCGTGTTGACAGCCCTTCGCGCGTGGTTTCAAGGTGTATGCGCTCTTCAGGGAAAATCGGGGTTAAGTCCTCAAAGTTGGGGCGGCGCAAGGCCACCTCGGGGTTGTCGCCGTTTACTGACTTTACGTAAAGAATAGCGCCGAATTTTTCGCCCTCTTTAGATACACGTTTCGTGCCCTCAACCATATCGCCTTGTTTAAGATTAAAACGTCGGATTTGTGACGGCGAGATATAAATATCGTTCGGGCTTTGAACGTAATTGTCACGATGCAAAAAACCATAACCGTCCGGCATAATATCAAGAACGCCAGCCACTATAGTGCCCGAATCGAGCTGTTCCATAAGCTGTTGGCGCTGGCTTTTCTGATAAACGGGGCGCATAGGGATTCTGTCATCGCGCTCAGGTTGAGAGGTTTCGTTATCAGGAGCGGAAATTTCGGGTTTTTCGATGTCAGGGGAAATCATAAGAGAATTGTTTTGAGAGTCACTCTGTGTAGCGCAGTCGATTGCCACCTCGGTATTTTGTATACTCTGGGTATCATCTGTAATTATGGCGGCTTCTGTTGGGGCTAAAGAAACAACCGGCTCGGTAGTTACGGGCGGTATTGCGGCGAATTTAGGCGGTCGCCCAACGCGGCGCGGTTGGTTAACAACCGACACAACTTTTGCATGAGTAATTGTCGATTTTTTTGTGGGTTCTTCGGGCGTTGTTTCTGATTCTTCTGTTGCGGGAATAGGTTGTGCCTGTTCGGGTTCAGATTCCGAGGTTTGTGGAGCCGGCGTTTGTTCTACTTCCGAAAGTGTTACTTGGGCAGTATCAGAGGTGTTCGACTTTTCTTCTGTTTGGAGCTGTTGAGCTTGCGCGCGTGCCAGAAGGTCGGCTTTACTGGGGCGACCGCGTTTTTTGGGCGGTGGCGTGGGTTCGGCCGATATAACGGGTTTGGGCGGCTCGGGCGGCGTCAAAACGGGGGTTTTGTCGCGAATCATTTGTTTCAGTTCGGGCTTTCTGAATTTTGTTACACTCTTTAAGCCCAAACTCATTGCCAGCTCTCTGAGCTGTGGCAATGATAAATTGTCCAGTTCGTTCATATTAACTCCTTATGAAAAAATAATTACAGGCGGTTAAAAATACTGCTTAAAGTTAGGAAAGACGGGGCGGAGGTTTTCCGCCCCTTATTGGCTTATGGAATATTGAGCACGTCACCAACTGTGAGTTTTTCTGTAGTGTAACCGTTTGCGGTCATTATATCCTTGGCACGGTTACCGTCATTGTAGAATTTAATAGCGATTTTCCAGAAACTGTCGCCTGTTTGAACGACATATGTGCGTGCGCCGGGCGTTGTCGGTGTGGTGGGGGTTTGGGTCGTATCCCCGGGTGTTGTTGGCGTTTGGGGTGTTGCGGCCGCCAAAGCGTCGTTCAAATCACGTTCAAGTTGGGTGTTCGTGGTTTTGAGAGTATCAATCAATTCGTTAAGCGACTGGATTTCAATTTTCAGTGAGCTGTTTTCTTCTTGTGCGGTTTTACCCGCTTCAACCTGTAGAGTAAGGGTGCGTAAATCTTCGTTAATCGCGTTGATACGGAAAATCAAGAATGAAAACACAAGCAGTACCAAAAATGCAACACCGATTATGCCGAATTTGAAGCGGTCAAGCACATCGCGCAACGTGAAATCAGAGTAGACATCGGTTTCTGCCTCTTCAAACTCTTCGCTGACAGGGCGCTCGGGTGTTTCGATGTGCCTTTCTATACGACCGCGAACAGGGCGCGGTGCTTCTGGCTCGGGGGGTGTGGCCATACGCTTTGAGCGTACATAAGCAGGACTCTTTGTATGGTCACGTGTGCGGCGTGGCGTTTCACGTGTCTTTGAGGTATACTCCGCGAATCTGTCGCTACCCTCGCTATCATCCTCATCTTCGTCAAACAAAGCGCCTATAGCAACGCGCGACGCTGACTCGTCATAAGCTGTTTCTCTATCCCTTGATTCAGGTTTCAACCTATCACCCCTATTTTATATTATTTCGTATGTAAACGCAAAAGTTTTTGCCGACAAACCTTGACAATATTTGCCCATTTATATTGTAAAGCGATACAGTTTGATTGTCAAGGAAATTCACGGCTTTTACCAAACGAATTTTTTATAGACATGGCGGCTGTATTGGTGTAAAATAGAGAAATAGACGTTTAGGTTTTAGGAGAGTAATTTTGGAAACAATTGTAGAGTACGCGGCGAACGCATATGTTTTTGAAAGAGCCGCCGAAATCATCAGCCGTGGCGGTCTTGTGGTCTTCCCGACAGAAACGGTGTATGGGTTGGGTTGTGATGGGCTTAACCCCCAGGCGGCGCGGTTGGTGTATGAGGCTAAAGGGCGACCGTCCGACAATCCGCTGATTCTGCATGTTTTGGGCATTGAGGACTTAAAGAATGTTGTGAGTGAGTTATCACATACTGCCAAAATATTGATTGACCGATTCTGGCCGGGGCCGCTTACACTGATATTGCCCAAAGCGGAAGTTGTGCCTGATTTGATAACCGGTGGGCTGAAAACGGTTGCCGTTCGTTGCCCGTCGCATATGGCGGCGCGTGAGTTGATAAAGGCTTCTAAATGCCCGATTGCGGCTCCTTCGGCGAACACCAGCGGAAAACCCAGCCCAACAAACGCCAAGCATGTCATTGCTGATATGTTTGGGCGTGTGGATATGATTATTGACGGCGGTGATGCCGAATGTGGGCTTGAATCGACCATAGTTGACTTGACATCGGGCAAGCCGCGCATATTACGCCCGGGTTCAATCACAGCCGAGATGTTGGCTGAATGTATAGAATTAGAAAGTTACACGCCCACGCAGGTAAGGGCCGGCGATACGCCGAAAGCCCCGGGTATGAAATATAGGCATTACGCGCCAGACGCTGAAACATTTGTCATAAACGGAGCGTTAGAGGATATAACAGATTATATCAGACGTGAAACACTCGCTGACCCTAAAATGACGGCCATACTCGCGACAGATGAAACCATTGAGAATTACCGTGAAATACCCGCGCGGCTCATCATGAGTTTTGGGAGTCGAAAAAAGCCCGAAACGATTGCGCACAACCTGTTTGACGCGTTGAGAACCTGTGACGACTTGGGCTGTGAACGGATTTTCGCGGAGGGCATCAGTGAAGCGGGTTTAGGCAGCGCGATAATGAACCGCTTGACGAAAGCGGGGCGGCTGATTCAACTGGGAGGGGATTACGATTAAACGCATAATGTTCGTCTGCACGGGCAACACATGCAGAAGCCCAATGGCTGAGGCGCTCGCCAAGAAATTCGCGTCCACTCTGGGTGTTGACTTTATATCACGTGGCACAAGCGTATATTTGAGCGCGACAGCGTCGTTTAATGCCATGAAGGTAATGAAACAGACATACAATATTGATATTACGAAACACAAGTCGCAACAGATTACACAGGAAGACGTAGACAGTTGTTCATTGATTTTGACGATGACGAAGGCGCATAAAGACTTTATTCTCGATGCGTTTGACACATCGGGTGCTTTGGTTAATACGCTCTATGAATACGTGGGGCAGAAGCGCGACATCAAAGACCCTGTAGGCACAGGCATAGTGACTTACCGCGAATGCGCGGCTGAAATAAAATCTTGCATAGACAAGATGGTGGAAAAACTGTTGCGGATTGTCTAGTCCGCGAAAAAAGAACGGAGTGGTGAAATGATAGCATTAGCATGTGACCAAGCGGGTTTCCAGCTCAAACAGGCCATAAAAATGTATCTGACGGAACTCGGCTACTCTTACAAGGATTTGGGCACGAACAACTCGAATCCTACAGACTACCCCATTCACGGTAAGGCGGCGGTTGAAGCGGTTTTGTCGGGTGAATGTGAGTTGGGTATTGTGATTTGCGGCACGGGTATTGGCATGAGCATTACGGCCAATAGGCATAAGGGCATTCGCTGTGCGCTTTGCCATGACGTGTTCAGCGCGAAGCTCTCAAAGATGCACAACAACGCGAACATGCTCGCGATTGGGGCGCGTGATATTGGCGAAGGTACCGCCAAAGAGGTCATTTACGCGTTCTTAAATACCGAATTTACAGGCGACGAGCGCCATGTGCGCCGTATTGACCTCATTGACAAGGACTAGGATTTGCAATCGGCAAGCAAAAGCGCCGCGCATGGGGTAAAATCTCACGCGCGGCAAAATAAAATACATCGGAGGCATTATGAATTTCACAATTGTCAACCATCCATTGGTTCAACACAAAATCGCCATGTTGCGCGATATTGGCACGGGTACGAAGGAGTTTAGAGAGGTCGCGAGTGAGATTGCGTCACTGATTTGTTATGAGGCTACGCGGGATTGTGCCACGAAAATGGTCACGATTCAAACGCCGATTTGTGAAGCGTCTGTACCCGTTCTTGCGGACAACCGTTTCTGTGTTGTGCCGATTATCCGCGCCGGTATCGGCATGGCTGATGGCATTCTTACGCTTCTACCGACGGCGAAGGTTGGGCATATCGGGCTTTACCGTGACCCCGAAACCTTACAACCCGTTGAGTATTTCTGCAAGTTGCCGTCTGATATAGCCGAACGCGAGGTATTACTCGTTGACC
Organism: uncultured Defluviitaleaceae bacterium; assembly: GCA_964583165.1. GTDB lineage: Bacteria > Bacillota > Clostridia > Lachnospirales > WRAX01 > CAZOVK01. Next base: position 25,623 of record CAZOVK010000015.1, read on the forward strand.
CGATGCTTGCGACGGGCGGAACGGCTCACGCGGCGATTACGTTCTTGAAAGACCGCGGCGTTACGAATATTAAGTTGCTGTGTCTTGTGAGTTGCCCTGAGGGTGTGGCGCGTGTTCACGCTGACTTCCCCGACGTTCACATCTATACAGCCGCGCATGACCGAGGGTTGAACGAGCACGCCTACATAGTCCCGGGGCTTGGTGACGCGGGCGACAGATTGTTCGGCACAAAATAGAGCTGTAGGGGCGTTATTGCCCGTTACGAATTGGAGTACAGTAATATGGAAGAAATAGGTACGTTAACCCACGATTGGGTGGTTTATATCGCGGCATTGGCCGTTTCGTTCGGTGTTTCTCTCTATATGACACCTGTGGCGCGACGACTCGCGAAGAAATGGGGCGCGATAGCATACCCTAAGTCACGCGGTATGCACAGTGAACCCATTCCTGCTATGGGCGGTATTGCGATAGTCTGTGGCTTTTTCGCGTCTATGCTCTTGCTCTTCTTCTTTGTGGAAGATTTGCGCTCAAAGCAGATTTTGGGTTTTTTCGCGGGCGCGTCAATAATCGTGGTTCTGGGCATTCTGGACGATATTTATGAACTTAAAGCAAGCATAAAATTCGCCGTACAGATTATAGCGGCATTGTTAGTTATAGCCACTGGTACGCGGTTCAGAATTATGATGTGGCCGTTCTCGCTAATACCGGGCGCGTTTGATGCGCCACTCAGTCTGATTTGGATTGTGGGGCTTACGAACGCCGTGAACTTTATAGACGGTCTTGACGGGCTGGCGGCGGGTGTTTGCAGTATCGGTTCGATATGTTTGATGGTGTTGTGTGTATTATCAGGCAGTGAATTAGCCGTGATTTTCACCGCAACACTGGCGGGTTCGTGTTTGGGTTTCTTACCACGCAACTTCAGCCCCGCCGAGATTATCATGGGTGATACCGGCTCGACTTTCTTAGGCTTTGTACTCGCGGTTTGCTCGCTTATCGGTGTGTTCAAATCTTACGCGCTGTTGTCGGTGGTTGTGGGGCTTCTCGTACTTGCTTTGCCTGTGTTTGATACGACTTGGGCGATTGTAAGGCGTGTGGCCAGTGGGCGTTCGCCTATGTCAGCCGACAGGGGACACCTTCACCACAAGCTCATTGACGCGGGTTACAGCACAAAAGCCGCCGTCATGATACTATACGCCATTTCTGCCGCAAGCGGTATAATGGCTATCATTATATCAACGAAGGATTTACGCGCGATACTTGTCGTGGCCGTCAGCCTTGTGTTGTTTGGGCTGATGTTCTATATCTATCGCAAGCGTATCCACTAAAGGTGAACCATGGAGAGATTTTCTACAAAAATTACTACGGACTACATGGGTATTGAACCGTCTTGGCGCGTAAGTTTTCCGCGCTTGTTGGCGTATTTGGCGGAGGGTTCGCTCTTACATTCGGAAGCTTCGGGTTACCCCGCGGAGTGGTTTGCCGAGCGGAAGCGTTGTTGGTTGTTGACGGGTTGGCAAGTTGAGGTCTATGAATACCCGAGCTGGCATGAGGAAATCACTATCGCAACGTGGGCGACCCTGTTTAGAAGCTTTGTCGGGCGCAGGGCTTTTCAGATGACGCGCGGTGAAAAGGTATTGTGTAACGCCAACTCACAGTGGGTTTATATGGATTCGGAGGCGCGTCAACCGGTTATGGTTGATGCCGAACACGCGGCAAACTACGGCGGAATCGGCGGATATCCGATACCGTTTGTCGCTTCACCACCCGCGCTTGATGAGTCTATGAAAAAGGTTAATGTCAGACAATATCAAGTCAAGCGCCGCGATATTGACACGAATTTACATGTAAACAATAGCGTTTATGTTCAGTGGGCTTTTGACGATATAGATGATAAGGTGTATGCTGAAAAGAAGGCGTGTTCGGTTCAAGTGGTGTACAAGAAGGAATGTGTGTTGGGTGATACGGTGTTGATTGAAACATACACAAACCCCGACAACTCGGTGTTTCATACGCGCATACTAACGCCCGATGCAAGTCAACTGATTTGCGCCGTTTATTCGGTTTGGGAATAGTATGGATATACAGATAGGTGATGTTTTGGTTCTCAAAAAAGTGCATCCGTGCGGCTGCGCTAACTGGCGCGTACTCCGTGCGGGAGCCGATTTTCGGGTTGAATGCGTGAAATGTAATCATGTAGTCTGGATTTCACGCGTTAAGCTTGAGAAGAATGTTCGGAAGGTCATACGTAGTGAGGTTCAGAGTGATTCACCAGACGGAATGTTGCCGTAACCTATTCACCGGCGAGGTTGTCTTTTTGTCAACCTCACGCGAAGCCCGCCCGATGCAGATTTTTGAAGACGACCCGGACGGTAAGTTATGCCCCTTTTGTAAGCACAACGCGCATGAACGGCCGCGTGACCATTACAGCTCGGAGGATGGGCGCGTGAGGGTCTTCCCGAACAAATACCCGATTCTGACCGAGCATGGCGATTACCCGGGCTTTCATGACGTTCTGATTGATACAGACATTCATAAGGAGCAGTTTTGTGATTTTTCTGACCCGCATGTGTTGCAGACGTTACAGTTTTTGCAGAAGCGGGAGCGAGAGTTGTGGCTTGATGACCGTGTGAAGGTTGTCCAGACTTTTAAGAATCAGGGCAAGTATGCGGGCGCGTCTATTGCCCATTCGCATTGGCAGATTGTTGCCATACCGTTTGTGCCCGATTATCAGCGCGAACAGCTTTTGAAATATCATTGCGGTCAGAACCTCGTTTGCCCGATTTGTGATTTTTCGGCGGACGAGCAGACATTGATTTATGAAGATGAAAATATACGCGCGTTTGTGCCGGAGTTTGCGCGTTTCGCGTATGAAATCTGTGTGACAACCAAACGCCATGTAGAGCGTTTCGGTGAACTGACGGACGCGGAGTTATACGGTTTGGGTTATGCGCTCAAACGGGGGCTTCGTGCGATTCGGGGGTTACTGAATGCGCCCGATACGAATATATTGTTCCATAACGGTTTTGATGGCTCCGGTGGGTTCATGCACTTTCACGCGTCAATCGTGCCGCGTATGGGGTTTTTGGCGGGGTTTGAGTTGACGACAGGTTGTTTCGTACACTCGGTGAAGGCAGAACGCGCGGCTAAAGAGATTCGTGAGCGGTTTGAATAGACATATCAAATGAAGATAGGTGATACGATGAAGAAGACGATTTTTTCCGGTATGCAGGCGACGGGAATGCCGAGTTTGGGCAATTATATCGGGGCAATCTCGAATTGGGCAAAGCTACAGTATGACTATAACAGCCTGTTTTGTGTCGTGGACTTGCACTCGATAACAGTACGTCAGAACCCCGCGGAGCTTTCGCGCAAGGCGCGCGAGGTGTTGGCTCTCTATATAGCCAGCGGGATTGACCCCGAAGAGAGCGTCCTGTACTTCCAGTCGCATGTGTCGGGGCACGCCGAGTTGTCGTGGATTCTGTCGTGTTATACCTATATGGGCGAGATGAACCGCATGACCCAGTATAAAGACAAGGCGGCCAAGCACGCCGACAACATCAACGCGGGCTTGTTCACATACCCTATTCTGATGGCGGCCGATATTCTGCTGTTTCAGACGCATGTAGTGCCAGTGGGTGAAGACCAGCGGCAACACTTGGAGTTGTGCCGCGATGTGGCAATGCGTATGAACAAGATTTACGGCGATATGTTCGTTATCCCCGAGCCTTATATCGCGAAACACGGCGCGAGGATTATGAGCCTGCAAGACCCGTCTAAGAAGATGAGCAAGTCGGAAACCGAGAACCTCAACAACGTAATATTTATGCTGGATGATAGTGATACTATAATGAAGAAACTCAAAAAAGCCGTCACGGACTCAGACGGTGTTATTCGCTATGGCGCGGATAAACCCGGCGTGTCGAATCTGTTGGAGATTTTCTCGTTCGCGGCGGGTATGAGTGTGACTGACGCTGTGGCACATTTTGAGGGCAAGGGTTATGGAGCGTTAAAGATTGAAACGGCAGAGGCAGTGATTGCCGTTCTTGCGCCTATTCAAGCGCGTTTTAGAGAATTACTGGCTGACAGAGAGTATTTAGACAGAATAATCAGAAAGAATGCGGAACGCGCAAATGCGCTCGCCGCACCGACAATAGAGAAAGTCAAAAGGATGATAGGTTTCCCGGTATTATAAGAAAAGGAGGGCACTATGGATTACGTAAACTGTCCGAAATGCGGTAAACTGTTCTCAAGGGGCTTGAAACCGATTTGCCCCGAGTGTGAGAAGGCCGAGGAAGATTTGTTTCAGAATGTGCGGCAATACTTGAGCGACAACCCGGGCGCGAAGATGGAAGATTTGTCGCGTGAAACGGGTGTTTCGCTGAAGAAGATTATGCGCTATCTGCGCGAAGGGCGGCTTGAGGTCGTTCCTAGCCTAGGTATTGACTTGCGCTGCGAAAACTGTGGCAAACCGATTAAAACAGGGCGTTTCTGTCCGAATTGTGTTGATGCGCTCGAAAGCGATTTAAGTGGCTTGTTTACGAAACCAAAGCCGGAAAAATCAGAACCGGCGGGTGCGCGTATGCACACGTCCGATTATAGACGCAAGAATAATTAGGCAGATTACCAAATTGGGGGTTGACATGCCAAAGATTACCTTTATGGGCGCGGGTAGCACGGTGTTTGCCAAGAATGTTTTGGGTGACGCGATGTTGACACCGGCTTTGTCAGATTGCGAAATTGCGTTGTATGATATTGACGGCGAGCGGTTAAATGAGTCGTACTTGATGCTTGAAAACCTAAACGCGAATATCAATGCGAATCGGGCGCGGATAACCTGTTATTTGGGAGTGGAAAACCGCAAGGATGCGCTTCGCGGCGCGGACTTTGTTGTGAACGCGATTCAACAGGGGTTTTATGAGCCATGTACGGTGACGGACTTTGAAGTGCCTAAGAAGTACGGTTTGCGCCAGACAATTGCCGATACTTTGGGCATTGGCGGGATTTTTAGGGCGCTAAGAACTATACCCGTGATGTTTGACTTCGCGCGTGAAATGGAGGATGTGTGCCCGAACGCGTGGTTTTTGAATTATACGAACCCGATGGCCATGCTGACGGGCGCGATGCTTAGGTATACGGGTGTTAAGACTGTGGGGTTATGTCATTCGGTTCAGGGTTGCGCGGAGGAACTCTTGCGTGAACTTGGTATGTCTGACGATAATGTTCAGTCGAAAATCGCGGGTATTAACCATATGGGCTGGTTACTTGAATGCACAAGAAACGGCGTTGATTTGTACCCGGAGATACGCCGCCGCGCCAAGGAGAAGAACGCGAACGAGAAACACAAGAACATGGTGCGGTATAAGATTATGGACACATTCGGGTATTATGTGACCGAATCCAGTGAGCATAATGCCGAGTATATGCCGTATTTTATTAAAACGCGTTACCCCGAACTCATTGATGCGCTCAACATCCCGCTGGATGAGTACCCGCGCCGCTGTGTGAATCAGATTGAAAGATGGCATCAGACCAAAGCGGATTTAACACACAACAAGCAACTCACTCACGCGCGGACAACCGAATACGCGTCGTATATAATGGAAGCGATTCTGACGGACAGGCTCTATAAAATCGGCGGCAATGTGATGAACAACGGCGCGATTGAAAATTTGCCAGCTGAATGTTGTGTTGAGGTGCCGTGCCTAGTAGACGCGTCGGGTATTGCGCCAACGATAGCGGGGCGGTTGCCCGAGCAACTCGCGGCGCTGAATCGCACGAACATAAACGTGCAGTTATTGACGATTGAGGCCGCTGTGACGCTAAAGCGTGAATACATATACCATGCCGCCATGCTTGACCCACATACGTCGGCGGAGTTGTCGATTGACGACATACGCGCGTTGTGTGATGATTTGATTGAAGCGCATGGTGATTGGTTGCCGAGATATAATTAGCAGGAATGGTTATGGATTTTGAGAGATATAGACTTAATTGTGAGTCGTTTTCGCGCGCCGAGGTCGAGCAGTTGTTCAATAAGCGCGTGGCTGTGATTGGCTGTGGTGGTTTGGGCGGTTATGTGATTCAGATGCTTGCGCGTTTGGGCGTGGGAAAGCTTTCGATTTGTGACGGCGACGTGTTTAGTATGTCGAATCTGAACCGCCAAGTGTTTTGTGATATGAGCGCGATAGGAAAGAGCAAAGCTTTGCATACTAAGGATTGTGTTTGGCGCATAAATCCTAATACGGAAGTCACGGCTTTTGCGGAGATGCTCACAGAAGAGAACGGCGAACGGATACTTGAAGGCGCTGATTTGGTTGTTGACTGTCTCGATTCAATACCGGCGCGACGGTTGTTGGTCAAACTTTGCGAAAGGTTAGGGCTGACGCTTGTTTCGGGCGCGATTGGTGGGTTCTATGGGCAGGTGACGGTGGTTTTCCCGGGTGATAAAACGCTTGATTACATCTACCCCGAGGGCATTGAAAACCATGACGCGGGTTTAGGGAATCCGCCGTTTACACCCGCACTGATTGCGGCTGTTCAAGTGGCTCAGGCCGCGAAGTTTTTGACGCGCAAGGGGGAACTGTTGCGACACAAGCTGTTTTTTATAGATACACTGAATGACCGTTCAGAAGTCATTGAATTTGAGGGCATGAATGGATAAACTCACACACTTTGACAGCGCGGGTAATGCGATTATGGTTGACGTGAGCGCGAAACCCGAAACTGCGCGTGAAGCCGTCGCTGTCGGGAAGATTTCGGTTAATGAGGCGGTTTTTGCCGCGATTGAGGGCGGAACGGCTAAAAAGGGCGACGTTCTGGGTCTTGCCCGCGTAGCTGGGATAATGGCCGCAAAGCGCACGTCTGATTTGATACCGCTGTGTCACCCGTTGCCGATTAGTAAGATTGAGATAGGTTTTACATTGAACGACTCGGAACGCTCTGTTACGGTAGAATGCCGAGTTGGCACGACCTACAAAACGGGCGTTGAAATGGAGGCGCTCACGGGCGCGTCTGTTGCGCTACTGACGATTTATGATATGTGTAAGGCGCTTGACAGAGCCATGGTCATTGACGGCGTTCGCTTGATGGCGAAAAGCGGCGGTTCAAGTGGAGACTATCGCCATGTATGACAGTTTTGGGCGTAAAATCGATTATTTGCGCCTGTCTGTGACGGACAGGTGCAATTTGCGTTGTCGTTATTGTATGCCTGAAACGGGCGTTGAGATGCTCGCGCGTAAAGACATCTTGCGAAATGAGGAGATTATTAGGCTTGTTAAGATTTTTGCCGCGCTTGGCATAACGAAAATCAAGGTAACAGGCGGGGAGCCACTGGTTCGCAAGGGCGTTGTTGGGCTGATAAGAGAGATTGGCGCGATTGACGGTATCGAGGACATGACGCTCACGACAAACGGTATTTTGCTCGATGAAAACATTTTTAAGTTGAAGAGTGCGGGTATTAAGGCTATAACGATTTCGCTCGATACGCTGAACCGCGAACGGTATGAGCTTTTGACGGGGCGTGACGAATTTAGAACGGTCGCGATTGGGCTGGATTGTGCGGCGGCTCTCATGCCTGCTGTGCGAGTGAAGATAAATTGTGTGCCGTTTGGTGAACATGGCATCGATGACGCGCTGGAGATTTTGGAGAAGGTGCGGGATTACAATATAGATGTGCGGTTTATTGAGTTAATGCCGATGGGCGAGGCGGCGGGAATGGAGCGCATCCCGATTGAGGACGTGAAGGCGGCTATCGAGGGGCGTTTCGGAAGGCTTACGCCGATTAAGGAGAAACGTGGCAATGGGCCGGCTGAACATTACCGTTTGGTGGGGTTTAGCGGGGCCGTTGGGTTTATTGCGGCGATTAGTCATACGTTTTGCGCGGGGTGTAATAGGCTTAGGCTCACGGCTGACGGGCAGATGAAGTTGTGTTTGGCGTATGATTATGGGCTGGATTTACGCGCGATGTTGCGGGGCGGCGCGAGTGACTCTGAAATCAGTGACTCGATTGAGAGGGCGGTTTTGGAGAAACCAAAAGCACACGCATTCACAACAGATGCCGAACACAAGGAAAAACGCCGCATGTCGCGCATTGGCGGTTAGGGGGAATTATGCAAACTGGGATTATTAAGGCTGTCTGTACAAGCCCACGCAAGGGAACGATGAAAACGAACGTAGACACCGTTGAGCTTGTGGTAAATCACGGCTTGAAGGACGACGCACACGCGGGGAACTGGCACAGACAGGTTAGTTTGTTGAGTTATGACAAGGTTGAAAATTTTCAGGCGACACGCCCCGATTTCGAGATTCCGCATGGGGCGTTTGGTGAGAACATTCTTGTGTCGGGTCTGGATTTTGCGCAGATGCCCATCGGTACGGTGTTTAAGTGCGGTGATGTAGTCATGCGGTTGACACAGATTGGCAAGGAGTGTCACGACCGCTGTGAGATTTTCGCGCGTATGGGCGATTGCATTATGCCGCGTGAGGGCGTTTTTGCCGTTGTTGAGCGCGGCGGTACGATTAGTGTCGGTGATACGATAACGGCCCAGTATTTTACGGCGGCCGTGATTACGGCTTCTGATAAGGGTGCGGTTGGTGAGCGAGTAGACGAGAGCGGCAAGATTATCGCTGAAACGCTCGCAAAATCCGGGTATAGCGTGAAAAGCGCGGTCATTCTGCCCGATGATATGGACGCACTTAAAAATGAGATGATAAGGCTGGCCGATTTGCCTGTAGATTTGGTACTCACGACGGGTGGCACGGGGTTTTCACCCCGCGATATTACGCCCGAAGCGACACTGGCTGTCTGTGACCGTGGCGTGCCCGGTATTGCGGAAGCCATTCGCGCGTTCAGTATGAACATCACGCCACGGGCTATGTTGTCACGTGCCGCGTCCGGTTTGCGAAAGAATACGCTGATTGTGAATCTGCCCGGTAGCCCTAAGGCCGTGAGTGAAACGCTGGAGTTCTTGCTCCCGAACCTGCCACATGGGTTGGAGATAATGAAACGTGAGGCCGCCGAGTGTGCGCGGCAATAGAAATCGCTACGGAACGTGTTTTTGCGTTCCGTTTTCTATGTGAAGAAGAATTATAACAAATATTTGTCTAATCACAAGATTTGTGGTATAATTGGTTTATTAAAATCAGGGCAAGGGGGCTTACCTTCTCATTGTCTTATTCGAGGTGTTCTAAATGCAGGAAATGGAAAACGCAAAACCAACTTTATCCGTGGGCGACATAGTCACGGGGCGTGTCATTAAAGTCAAGCCGTTCGGGGCGGTTGTCGAGTTGCCCGACAGAAAGCACGGGCTTGTTCACATCTCTCATATCTCACAAAAGTATGTACAAGATGTCAATGATTATCTGGCGGCAGGCGATATAATCACTGTCAAGATTCTGTCCATAGACCAGCAAAGTGGCAAGGTTGCGTTGTCGATGAAGGAAGTCCCGGGCAATGAACAGGCACTAGCTGACGCGCTCGCCGCGATTGAGGAAGAGGAACAGGCCGAAGAGGGCGACAGCTACGGCTTTGTTTATATGCCATCAGAAGAGCATGGTCGTTCGTTTGAAGAGAAATTCAAGGACTGGCAAAAGAGCGCCAACGAGCGCCAAGCCCGCATTAACAAGCGGAACAAGCGCCGGTGAGCGGGCTTAGGCTTCCGCGTGTGGCGGCTGTTCATGATTTGTCGGGCTTCGGCAAGTGTGGGCTGGCTGTGGCGATACCTGTGTTAAGCGCAATGGGCGTTGAGGTTTGCACGTTGCCGACGGCGGTTTTGTCAACGAATACGGCATTTGCGGGGTTTAGAGTTTCTGTTTTTACCGAGTTTTTGGACGAGCACGCGAAACACTGGCAAGAAATCGGACTGGCTGTTGATACACTCTACAGCGGTTGGCTCGCAAACGCGACACAGATTGCGGTCATTGAACGCGCCGTTACGAGTTTATGCCCACGTTTGGTTGTGGTTGACCCCGTTATGGGCGACGACGGCAAGGCGTATAAGATGATTGACGCGACAATGACTGACGGGTTCAGGCGGCTTTCGGCAAAGGCTGATGTGCTTACGCCGAATCTGACAGAGGCGTGTTTGCTTACAGGTATGGAGTATAACCCTTCGCAAAACGCCGATTCTATGCGAGATTTGGCGAAGCGACTTAGGGATTTGGGCGCGAAATCGGTTGTTGTTAAGGGGATTATCCGCGGGGACAGACTAATTAACGGATGTTTGGACGATAATATATATGAAGAGATTCCCGGTGAACACTTGCCGTATAAGATGTTCGGAACGGGTGATTTGTTCGCGTCCGTGCTGGCGGGCAAGCTAACAAAAGGCGCTTCGCTGTTTGACGCGGCGTCTTTTGCGGGTGTTTTTGTCCGTACCATTATGCGCGAAACCGTGAAATATGAGGACTACGCACGGCGCGGGCTGGTTTTTGAACCGTATTTACAATTGCTCGGGGAGGGCAAAGATTATGGATTATCTGATTAAGGCTAACGAGATTTTCCTTGAAAGCGAAGTGCTGAAAAACGCGTCTGTGCTGGTCAAGGACGGGGTGATTGCCGCTATTAACCCGACTTCGGCTGATGGCGCGACGGTGATTGAATTGGGTGGTTTGCGTCTTGTGCCCGCGTTTGTGGATATTCACATTCACGGCTGCAACGGTCACGACACAATGGACGCGACATACACGGCGCTTAACGAGATAAGTAAACACAAGGTCAAAGAGGGCGTTGGTTACTTCGTGCCGACGACTGTCACATCGTTTATCCCGAAGATTAAACACGCGCTTTCAGAGATAGCGAGCGCAATCGAAAAGGGCACAGACGGCGCGGTTTTGTTGGGTTCTTTCATTGAGGGGCCTTATCTGGACGCGAAGTTTAAGGGCGCGCACAAAGAGGATTTGATTGTACCGATTAATCTTGAAGAAATCGGCGAGCTTGTTGAAGCCGGTAAGGGCACGGTGTTGTCTATCGCGATTGCGCCGAATCTACCCGGGGCTATGGAAGCGATTGAGTTTTTGCGTAATAAGGGCGTTCAATCGCGGCTCGGTCATTCGGGTTGCACATGCGCGACAGCGCAGGAGGCCTTCCGCGCGGGGGCGCACATTGACATTCACACATACAACGCCATGTCTGGGCTGACACACCGCGAACCCGGTCTTGTCGGCGCGGTTTTGACGGACGATTCTGTGTATGCCGAAATAATTTGTGACATGATTCATGTCAGCAGAGAGGCCATACAGGTTGTTTACCGTTGCAAGAGCGCTGACAAGATGTTAATCGTCACCGATTGTATGCTTGCGGGCGGCATGAGTGACGGGAACTATACATTGGGTGAATTAAATGTTATCGTCAAGGACGGAGTGGCGCGAACAGAGGGCGGCGCACTGGCCGGTAGCACTGTCGGCGTTATACAGTCTGTGAAGAACCTCGTCGAGAAGGTTGGCATACCTGTTTTTGACGCTGTGAAGATGGCTTCGGCTACACCGGCAAAGGCGATTAACCGCTTCAATGAAATCGGTAGTATCGAAGTCGGCAAGAAGGCGTCGTTTACGGCGTTTGGTGATGACTTCGATGTAAAGTTTGTGATGATAGACGGAACAATAAGGATGGACAGGACAAATGGATAATTCTGAGATTCGTAACCCCAAGTTGGGGATAAACACAACCTCCGCTAACACGGACATGCCCGTGAAGGAAAGAAAATACAGCTTTACCCAAAAACTATGTTTGTCGGCGCTTTTACTTGCGCTGGCTGTTGTTGTCAACATCTTCGAGTTCGTGCCGTCTAATATCCTGTTTATCCGCTTCGGCGGGCCGTTTTTGCGGCTCGTCGCAGTGTTGTTTGGGCCTATGTTCGGCGGTATGGCTGATGCGGCGGCCGATGTTATCAGTTATCTGATTAGCCCCAAGGGTGACTACCTTTGGCCGCTTACGATTGTGGCGTTTGCTAAGGGTGCTTCGATTGGCGGGCTTTGGTTGCTCGTTAGAAAAATGGAGTTTAAGCGTCTGAACATGATTATCGCCGTGCTTTTCGGCGCGATTACGTTTTTGGGTATTGTGAATGTCGTCACTGTGATTGCCTTCCCGAACAGTTCGTACTTTGCGTTCATCGAGTTTATCGGCAGACGCGCGGACTATTTCTCATACGGTCTGTTGATTATCGGCGTAGTTGGGCAGGTAGGACATATCCTGTTCTGGCGCATGTCGCGCAAAAACAGTGCGGCGTTTGACAGATACCTAAAATTGTTTATAGCGCTCTTGATACCGTGCATGATAGCCACAACGCTGAACACGGTGGTTTTGCAGGGTTATTTACTGCTCGGCTCAAAGGCGTTCATCTATATCTGGATACCGCGCGCGATTGAGGAGTTTGGTATGGTGATTTTCTATACATATACCG